>JBGPIS010000122.1:0-7137 GCA_041484965.1 Methylomirabilia bacterium | reverse complement strand
GCATCGGGAGCGCGATCACGTTGACGTCGGGGTTGAGCGCCTTGATCGTGCGCGTGCCCGACTCGACCTTCGGCTTGCCGATGTCGGCCGTCGTGTGGAGCACCTGGCGCTGGAGGTTCGTGACGTCCACGACGTCGCCGTCCATCAGTCCGAGCGTGCCGACACCCGCCGCCGCGAGATAGAGCGCGGTCGGCGAGCCGAGCCCGCCGGCGCCGATCAGGAGCACCTTCGAGCGGAGGAGCTTGCGCTGCCCCTTGTCACCGACTTGTGGCAGGAGGAAGTGCCGGCTGTAGCGCTGGATCTGGTCGGCCGTCATCGGCACGTCCCGGACGACGGGCAGCCCCGACTGCACCCACTTCTGGTAACCGCCCTGGAGGTTGATGACGGTCGCGTAGCCGAGCTCCTTGAGCGCCTTTGCCGCGAGGACCGACCGCAACCCGGTTTGGCAGTAGAGGACGATCGGCGTCTTCGCGTCGGAGACGGCGGTGCCGACCCTGAATTCGAGGAAGCCGCGGCTGATGTTGCTGGCCGCCTCGATGTGGCCGTCGCGATACTCGTCGGGATCCCTGACGTCGATGACGACGACGCTCTCGCCCGATTTGAGTCGCCGCTGGAGGTCGGCCGGCCCCTCCTCGGGAACGACCTGCCGCGCCTCGGCAAGCATGTCCTTGAGCGTCTTCATGCTCTTAGATTACCCCTATTTCCGGTCGACTCAAGAGTGATTCGGCAGTCTAGGAGTTTTCCCCGGGTTCAAAGTGGCTGCTATACTCTCAAAAATCCATGGAGAATTCCATAAAGGGGATCATCCTCGCTGGCGGCTCCGGTACCCGCCTCTATCCGCTGACCCTCGCGATGAGCAAGCAGCTCGTTCCCGTCTACAACAAGCCGATGATCTACTACCCGCTCGCGACGCTCATGCTCGCGGGGATCCGCACGATCCTCGTCATCACCAGCCCTCAAGATAAGAGCGCGTTCCAGCGCCTGCTCGGCGACGGCGGCCACTTGGGGCTGCGCATCGAGTACGAGGTCCAGCCGCGGCCCGAGGGGCTCGCGCAGGCCTTCATCATCGGCCGCCGCTTCGTCGGCGCCGCGCGCGTCGCGTTGGCGCTCGGCGACAACGTGTTCTACGGCCACGGCTTCCCCGAATACCTGACGCACGCCGCCGAGCGCGCGCGGGGCGCGACCGTGTTCGCGTACTGGGTGCGCGATCCCGAGCGCTACGGCGTCGTGGAGTTCGACGCGACGGGCACGGCCGTCGGCCTCGAGGAGAAGCCGGCGAAGCCGCGCTCCTCGTACGCGGTCACGGGGCTCTACTTCTACGACAACCAGGTCCTCGACATCGCGGCGAGCTTGAAGCCGTCGGCGCGCGGCGAGCTCGAGATCACGGACGTCAACGGGGCGTACCTGCGCCGGGGCGAGCTCCACGTCGAGAAGCTCGGTCGCGGCATCGCGTGGCTCGACACGGGAACCCACGAGGCGCTGCTGCAGGCGTCCACGTTCATCCAGACGATCGAGGAGCGGCAGGGACTCATGGTCGCCTGCGTCGAGGAGATCGCGTACCGCATGGGGTACATCTCGGCCGACGACGTCACGCGCATCGCGCGGCCGATGAAGGACAACTCGTACGGGCAGTACCTGTTGCGCCTGGTCGAGTCGGAGCCGTAAGATCGGGGTCGCCTGATGGACCTCACACCCCCCGCGAAGCGCGCCTTCCAGCTCCAGTCCTACGGCCCGGCGCCGTCGATCGACGGCGCGCAGCTCGTCGAGCTCAAGCGATTTTCGGACGAGGGCGGGGCGATGACGGAGCTGACGCGGCTCGCCGACGGCCGGCTGGAGGCATTCGCCGGCTTCACGCTCCGCCAGATCAACTACAGCGAGGTCGAGCCGGGCGCGATCAAGGCGTTCCACCTCCACGCGCGGCAGACCGACATCTGGTACGTGCCGCCCGGGGACCGCATGCTGGTGGTCCTGCTCGACGTGCGCCAGGGTTCGAAAACCGAAGGCGCGCGGATGCGGCTCATGCTGGGCAACGGCGGCTCGCGCCTCCTGCGCATCCCGCCCGGCGTCGCGCACGGAGTCCGCAATCTCGCGCAGGCGACCGGCCGCATCATCTACTTCACCGACGTCCACTTCTCGCCCGAGCCCTCGCTCTGCGACGAGGGAAGGTTGCCGTGGGACCACGCGGGCGCCGACGTCTGGGAAGTGACGCGCGGGTAGACGCGTGAAGCTGCTCGTCACCGGGGGAAGCGGCTTCATCGGCTCCAACTTCGTCCGGCACGTCCTCGCGGCGCACCCCGGGGACTCGATCGTGAACCTCGACAAGCTCACCTACGCCGGCAACCCGGCGAACCTCAAGGACGTCGAGGGCGACACGCGCTATGCCTTCGTCCACGGCGACATCTGCGACGCCAAGCTCGTGCGCGACGTCGCGAAGGGCGCGGACGCCGTGATCAATTTCGCGGCCTCCACGCACGTGGATCGTTCGCTGATGGAGCCCGACGAGTTCCTCCGCACAGACGTCTTCGGCGTCTTCACGCTGCTCGAGGCGGTGAAGGATCTGAAGATCCCGCGCCTGCTCCACATCTCGACCGACGAGGTCTACGGCTCGGTCGAGCGCGGCTCGTCGCGAGAGGGTGACCCGCTGCGGCCGTCCAATCCGTACTCGGCCTCGAAGGCGGGCGGCGACCTCCTGGCGCTCGCGTACTGGCAGACCCACCGGGTGCCGGTCGTCATCACACGCTCGTCGAACAACTTCGGGCCGTCCCAGTACCCCGAGAAGGTCGTCCCGCTCTTCATCACCAACGCGCTCGAAGACACGCCGCTCCCGCTCTACGGCGACGGCAGGAACGTGCGCGACTGGCTCTACGTCCTCGACAACTGCGCGGCGATCGACCTGGTGCTCCGCCAGGGACACGACGGCGAGGTCTACAACATCGGCGGCGGGCACGAGGTCGAGAACATCGTGCTCACGCGGCAGATCCTGCACCTGACCGGGAAGCCCGAGACGCTGATCCAGCCCGTGAAGGACCGGCCGGGTCACGACCGACGCTATTCGGTCGACTCGAAGAAGGTCCGACAGCTCGGCTGGGCGCCACGCCACAAGTTCGGCGACGCGCTCGCGGCCACGGTGGCCTGGTACCGCGAGCACGAGGCGTGGTGGCGGCCGCTCAAGTCCGGTGAGTTCCGCGCGTATTACGCGAAGCAGTACGGCGCACGATGAAGCGCGGCGTGATTCCTGCGCTGGGTCTCGTGGCGGCTCTCGTGCTGCTCCTGCCCGCGCTCGTCGCCGCGGCGCCGGCGCGCGAGGAGCGCCGCCCGCACCCGCGCGAGCTCTCCGAGCTCCCGTCGTTCGTCCAGCGGGTCGAGTCGTCCATCGTCGGGCTGAGAGTCCGAAACGCCGAGGGCGCTCTCTCCTCCGCGAGGCTCGGGAAGCAGCGGTTCGGCAGCGCGGTGATCTTCGACCCGCGCGGCTACGCCCTCACGGTGAGCTACATCCTCCTCGACGCGGTGGCCATAGAGGCCCAGACCCGCGACGGGAAGAAGATCGCGGCCAGGCTGGTCGGGCTCGACCTCGACTCGGGCCTCGGCGTCGTGAAGCTCGGGGGGACCGGGCCCTGGCCTGCCGCGGCGCTCGGGAGATCGGCCGACGTCGTCGCCGGCATGCGCACGGGCACGGTGGGCGTCGACGAGGACAACGATCTGGTGCATGTGACCGGCGCGGTGCAAGCCGTGCGCCGGTTCTCCGCCTCGTGGGAGTACCTGCTCGAGCGCGCCATCATCGTAGCACCGGCGAGCCCGCAGTGGGGCGGGAGCGCCGTCGTCAACGACCGCGGCGAGGTCGTCGGGATCGCGTCCCTCCGCCTCGGCGAGGCGCCGCACGTGAACCTCGCGATCCCTACCGAGAGGTTCCTCCCGGTCAAGGACGAGCTGATCGCGACGGGCCGCGTCGCGAGCCGGCCCCGGCGGCCGTGGCTCGGGATCTACACCGGGGACGTCCGCGACGGCCTCGTCGTGAGCGAGCTGTCGCCGATCGGGCCCGCGGCGCGCGCGGGGTTCCTCAAGGGCGATCGCATCCTGCGCGTCGACGGCGTGGCCGTGGCCTCGCAGGAGGAGTTCTACGAGCAGCTCTGGGCGCGGCGCGCGGGCGACGTCATCGAGGTCGCGGTCCAGCGGGACGGCCGGGTGCGCGTCATCGCGGTGACTTCGATCGACCGCCACGCGCTCTATCGCGTCGGGGACTGACCGGGTGAAGGGCGCGGCAGACCCGTACCAGGGGCGCGGCCTCATCGCCGATCCGATCCATCAGTACATCCTCTACACGCGCCCCGGCGGCATCCCCGGCGAGGCGAGCGAGCAGGACCTGATCGACACCTCGTGGGTCCAGCGGCTGCGCCGCGTGCCGCAGCTCCAGTCGGCGCGCTGGGTATACCCGGCGGCCGAGCACAGCCGCTTCCAGCACTCTCTCGGCGCGATGCACCTCGCGGGGCGCTTCGCCCAGCAGCTCTACCCCTCGCTCCGCTCGATCTTTCCCGACGCGCCGTCGCCCGCGCTCATCGAGGAGCTTCTGCGCATGGCGGGCCTGCTCCACGACGTCGGCCACGGCCCCTTCGGTCACTTCTTCGACGACAACTTCCTCGTGGACTACGATTTGACGCACGAGCTCGTGGGCCAGCGGATCATCCGCGAGGAGCTGGCCGACGTCATCCGGAGCCTCCGGCGGAGCCCGAGCGGCGCCTTCAACGCCGGCGAGGCGATCGACCCGGAGTGGATCTGCTACATGATGGGCAAGACCTACACGCAGCCGCTCGAGTCGCACCCCAAGTGGCTCGCGTTCCTGAAGCCGCTCCTCTCGGGCGTCTTCACCGCCGACAACATGGACTACGTCCTCCGCGACTCCTACATGTGCGGCGTCGCCGTCGGGCCGATCGACGTCGAGCGGATCATCTACTATTCCTTCTTCTCGGAGAAGGGGCTCACGCTCGACCGCGCTGGGCTCCAGGCGTTCACGATGTTCCTGAACGCGCGCTTCTACATGTACACGAACGTCTACTACCACCGGACGACGCGGGGCATCGACCTGCACTTGAAGGAGATCTTCCGCCCGACGATGCGCATCGCGTTCCCCTACGATCTCCGCAAGGAGCTCCATCCCTATCTCCACCTCACCGAGTGGACGCTGCTCGAGGAGGTGGGGCGCTGGCACGACGCCGACGACCCGGAGAAGCGGGAGCTCGGTGCCGAGTGGCGGCACATCCTCGACCGGAAGCTCAAGTGGCGCATGTCGAGCGAGGAGATCCTCGACCAGTTCGAGGCCCGCAAGGGGCAGGGCTTCCTCGACGCCGAGACGGTGAAGCGGCGGGTGCGGAGCTTCCTTCCCGCCGGGCTCCGGGACTTTCCCTTCGAGATCGACATGGCGCTGCAGGACCCGCGCCCGCTGAACCCGCTCAAGATGGGCGACCGCCAGATCTACGTCTATGACTCGTCCACGAAGCGCGTCTCCGAGGAGCCGCTGACCGAGATCCTCAAGTATCTTCCGGCGAAGGTCGCGCAGTGCCGGATCTTCGCGATGAGCCACGAGCACGACGGCGCGCTGGCCGGCGCGCTGCGGCGCGCCCTGAACGAGGAACCGCCCTCGATCGTGACGAACGTCTAACGGTAGCGGATCGGGTCCCTCGCGCCAATCCCGTGAGCCGCAGCACACAGGAGTCGCACCGGCCGCACGCGCCGGCCGGCGCGGGGTCGTAGCAGGAGAGGGTGAGGCTGTAGTCCACCCCGAGCGCGAGTCCCGCGCGGATGATCTCCGCGCCGGCCTTCGTCGCGAGATCCGCCATCCGCCGGAACGCCTCGACGTACTCGGGCCGGCAATCCGGATAGCCGGCGTAATCGACCGCCGTCACGCCGATGAAGATATTGGTCGAGCCGAGGGTCTCGGCCCACGCCAGCGCGAACGAGAGGAAGATCGTGTTGCGCGCGGGCACGTAGGTGACCGGGATCTCCGTCGTCATCTCGGCGGGGGCCCGGTCCTTGGGCACGGCGATGTCGGCGGTGAGCGCCGAGCCGCCGAAGGTGCGCAGGTCGAACGCGACGGTGACGTGACGGGCGACGCCGAAGGCGGCGGCCACGCGACGGGCCGCCTCGATCTCGGCCGTGTGGCGCTGGCCATAGCTGAAGGTGAGAGCGTGGACCGCGAATCCCTGGTGCCTGGCGAGCGCCAGCGTGGTCGTCGAATCCACGCCGCCGCTCAGCAGGACGACCGCGTTCGGGGTCTCGGGCATGGTCGCGCTCCATAGTATGATCGAATTGCTATGAGCTGGCGATTCATCACCTGCGCCGCGCTGTTCGTCACCTGCCTACTGACGGCCAACACGATCGCGACGAAGCTCATCGCGGTGCGCGGGATCGTCCTGACCGCGGGCGTCGTCATCTTCCCGCTGTCCTACGTCCTGGGCGACGTCCTCACCGAGGTGTGGGGTTACGCGGCCTCGCGGCGGGTGATCTGGCTCGGCTTCGCGTGCAACGCGCTCATGGTGGCGGCGATCTGGCTCGGCGGCCAGATCCCTGCCGCCGCGTTCTGGAAAGGCCAGACGGCGTACGACGAGATCCTCGGCCACACGCCGCGGATCCTCGTCGCGTCCTTCGTCGCCTACCTCGTCGGAGAGTTCGCCAACGCCTTCGTGCTCGCGAAGCTGAAGATCCTGACGCGCGGGCGCTGGCTTTGGACGCGCACGATCGGCTCGACGATCGTCGGGCAGGCCCTCGACACCGCGATCTTCGTGGCGCTCGCCTTCGCCGGGACGGTGCCCGCGCGGGTGCTGGCGTGGATCATGCTGGGGCAGTGGGCGGTGAAGGTCGCCTACGAGGCGGCGGCGACCCCGCTCACCTACGTGGCGGTCGGGTACCTCAAGTCGAGCGAGCGGGTGGACGCGTACGACTACGAGACCGACTTCAACCCGATCAGGCTCTAGGAAGGGCGAAGGTCATGGAGAAGTTCCACGGCGTCGACTACTACGGGATCGAAGATCTCCTCGCCGAGGACGAGCGGATGGTTCGCGACGCGGTCCGCGACTGGGTGGAGGCCGAGTTCCTCCCGCGCGTCGCGGAACACCACCGCGCGGAGACCTTCCCCGTTGGGCTCAT
>JBGPIS010000121.1:0-7155 GCA_041484965.1 Methylomirabilia bacterium | reverse complement strand
GGTCACTGGATGATCTCGTCAGCCAGCAGCAGCAGTGACTGTGGAATTGTCAGGCCGAGCGCCTTCGCGGTCTTGAGGTTGATGACCAGCTCGAACTTCGTGGGTTGTTCGATGGGGAGATCCGCGGGCTGGGCCCCTTGGAGGATCTTGCTCACGTAGACGGCAGCGCGATGGTACATCCTCGGCTGGTCGGGTCCGTAGGCCATAAGGCCGCCGGCGTCGACAAACTCCCGTCTCCAAAACATCGAGGGAAGTCGGTGCCTGATCGCGAGAGCGACGATCTGCTTTCGATGGACAAAGGGGACTGTGGCGGGCAACACGATGAGCGCATCGGCGCGCCTCGTGGTGATCGCGGCGAAGGTCCGCTCGAGGTCGTCGGGTCCGCCGAGCTCCAAGAACTGAACCTGCACACCCAGCGCCCGCGCTGCGTCTGTCGTTTCCTTCAGTGTCAGGCTGGAGCTCGGAGTGGCCGCGTTTGTCAGGACCGCCAGGCGCGTGGCCGAGGGGACCGCCTCCTTCAGCAACTGGAGCCGCCTTGCGCTGGTGTCAATCTCATTGAAGGCGAACCCCGTGATGTTGCCGCCCGGTTGCGCGAGGCTGGCCAGGAGTCCGCTCGCGACCGGATCAAGCACGAGCGTGACGATGGGGATCGTGGCAGTCGCCTGTTTGGCAGCCAGCATCGCTGACGTGGTCGCAGCCACGATCACGTCGACCCGGAGACGGACGAGCTCAGTCGCCAGGTCGAGCAATCGAACATCCCTCGCTTCGGTAGAGCGGAACTCCAGGGCAATGTCCTGGCCCTCTTTGTAGGCCAAATCTCGCAAGCCTTCTCGGAATGCCTCATAGCCCGCCCTGTTGGCAATGACACCGACCCGAGGGATCTTCCCCGTCTGCTGCGCGTCGGCAGCGAGTGGCGTGACGAAGATGCCAAGCGTGAGGGCGAGGCCAAAGACCGCGAATCTCATGAGGGACGTAGAGCTCACTAACCCACCCCGGCCGCGACGGCGAAAATCAGACTCTGAGCGATGGCTGAGTATAACCCCAGCTCGAGACGTCGCAACGCACGAGCGGCTGGAGAAGTAATGGCGGGCTCGACGGGATTTGAACCCGCGACCTCTGGATTGACAGTCCAGTGTGCTAACCAGGCTGCACCACGAGCCCGAAGGTTTCAAACGCTATCACGCGGCTCTGGAACGGTCAAACGCGGCGGCGCCGCGCGCTAGAAGGTCCCCCCGCCGCCGCCGCCCCCGCCGCCGCCCGAGGAGCCGCCGCCCCCGCCGCCCGAGGAGAAGCCGCTCGTGCCGGCGGCGAAGCCACCGGTCCGCGTGGTGAGGATCGCCTCCGTCGTGTGCGCGGTGAATGTGCCGAGGCCCGCGTGGTAGGTGTCGAGCGAGAACGGCGCCGGGCCCGCGTACCAGCCGGGCTCGTCCACCTTGAGCCCCTTGAAGTTGAAGATCCATCTCTCGGTGACGCCGAGCGCGATCGCCCAGGGAAGGAATCGATGGAGCGTGTCGGCCGGCAGGCGCTCGAGCCGGTCCTTTTCGGCACGCTCGAGGAACTCCTGGAAGCCGCGCACGCTCGCGAGGGTCTGCACGCCGGCCCACGTCCGGCGCGCCATGAAGCGCGACCAGCCCATCAGCACGAGCCCGCTCGCGACGATCGCGGCCGGCAGCGCGAATCCATAGACGTCGAGCCAGGAGGGCCAGTAGCCCGGGAGCACGAAGGCCGCGGCGACGAGAAGGATGCCCGGGATGAGCCAATCGGCGCGCACGCGGCCCGGCGACACGGGAAACAGCCCGTCCTCGACCATCAGCCGGTAGAGGCGGTCGCGGATCGGCGGGAACGTGTGGTCGTAGTCGCGTCGGATCTCGGACAGGAGACAGGTGCTGAGCGTCCAGTCGCCGCCGAAGATCTTGGCGAGGACGTAGAGCTCGAACTGCTTGAGGCTCGCGTCGCCGGCAACCGGCTTGAGCCGCTTGAACGCGAAGTCGGGCCGGCCGGCCGCGGTGGTGATCTGCTCGATGCGGAAGTAGCCGCGGACGGCGAGGTCCACGATGGTCGCGAGGACGTCGCGTGGCTCGGCCTTCTCGTCCACGAGCGTGCCCGCCTCGGCGGGGATGAGCCCGGCCGGCGGCACGTACTCGGGCTTCACCGAGCGGTTCGCCGCGGGATCGCGCCCGTACGCCCACCAGACGAGCCAGCCCGCGGCGAACGCGAGGAGCGGGAGCCCGAAGGGCCAGTTGTCCGCGAAGAACCAGCCCGCCTGCCGCGTGGCCGAGGGGCGGGCGATGCGACCCGGCGGCCAGCCGACGACGACCGTGATGCCCTCGCGCGGCTGGAACGCCCGCGTCGCGCTGAAGCGCAGGAACGTCTCGACGCGATCCACGACGTACTCCTGGCCGCTGCTGCCGGGCGGGCCAGTGTAGGCGGCCGCCCGCACAAGGTCGTCCGCGACGCCCGGCGGCGCCTTCACGAACACCTCCGCGTGGCGGATCGGCACCTCCCACTCGTTGCCCGTGGCGTTCCAATAGAGCTCGTCGTGGTCCTCGAAGGGGAGGATGCCGCGGCGGACCCGGTAGGCGAACGTGACCGTCTTCTTCGTGTCCACCGCTCCGGGCACCCACGCCTTGATCTTGACGTAGCGGCCCGGGTACGAGACCTCGTGGCGAAGCGGCCGGTTCGCCTCGTCGTACACGCCGACGCCCTCGAGCCGGAGCGCCCATTCGTAGCCGCCGCGGTCGTAGCGGACCGGGATCGTACGGAAGACGCCGTTGTGCGCCCCCTCGAACTCGAAGGTGATGTCCTCGCGGACGAGGAGGCTCGCGTCGTTGTTGACCTGAAGGCTCGTGACGAAGCTGTCGATCGCGAAGCGGCGCGCCTGCCCCGCCGCGGGCGAGGCGGCCGAAAGAACGAGCGCGAGGGCGACGAGGAGCCGCGTGGTGCGCTAGCTCCCGAAGGCGACGCGCGGGGCCTGGCGCTCCTGCGGGCTGTCGAGCTCGAAGTACTGGCGCTTGGCGAAGCGGAAGAAGGACGCCACGAAGTTGGTGGGGGTCGTGTCGATCGTCGTGTTGAGATCGCGGACGACGGCGTTGTAGTAGCGGCGCGAGTCCTGGATCGTGTTCTCGATCTCGCTGAGCGACGCCTGGAGCTGGGCGAAGCTCTGGTTCGCCTTGAGGTCGGGGTACGCCTCGGCGAGGGCGAAGAGCTGCCGGAGGGCGCCGGTCAGCGCGTTCTCGGCCTGGGCGCGCGCGTCCGGCGTCTGCGCCGCCATCGCGGCGCCGCGCGCCTTCACGACTGCATCGAGCGTCGTCTTCTCGTGCGCGGCGTACCCCTTGACCGTCTCGACGAGGTTCGGGACCAGGTCGCTGCGCCGCTTGAGCTGGACGTCGATGTCCGACCACGCCTCCTCCGACCGCTGGCGCAGACCGACGAGCTTGTTGTAGGCGGCCACGATCACGAAGATCAGGCCGGCGACCACGAGGAGAAAGATCCAGCCGCCGATCGTCATGAGGAGGCCCTCCCGCGCGCCATCTTAGCGCGGCGTGGCGCGGCCCCGGGCAAGATGAATGCGGGCGGTTAGCGGGCCCGCAAGGCAGCCCCTACGGCGCCGCCGAGGGTCATCAGCGGCAGTGGGCCGAGCCGCCACGCGATCATGGCCAGGACGGTCGCAAGCGTGATGAGTCCGGTGGCGACGTCAGGCACCGCGTGGGGAGACATCTCGAGCAGGGCGACCGCGATCATGCCGATGACGGCAGGGCTGATCCCCTTGAGTGCAGCGCTCATCCATCCGATGCGTCGCACGCGATCGAGCATCGGAATCACGGACAGCATCAAGAGGAAGGAAGGCAAGAAAATGGCGACGCCACTCACCGCAGCGCCCCACAGACCGGCCACACGATAACCCACGAACGCGGCCAGCATGATGATCGGCCCCGGCGTGAGTTGGCCCAGGGCGAGGCCATCCAGGAATTCCTGCGGCGACAGCCAATGCAATTGGTTGACGATCTGGTCCTGGACAAACGCGAGAATCGCCAAGCCGCCACCGAAGGTAAAAGCGCCGACCTTGAAGAAAAACGCGCCGAGTTGCCACAGGCCGGGTGTCGGTGCATTCATCCCACCGTCGAAGACAAGCCAGGAGAATCCGGGCACCGCCAGCCACTGACCGCCCCAGAGGCGCACGCTGAATAGAGACGCACCCGTCACGGTCGCGGCAATGCCCCAGGTCCTCGAGCCGTAGAGCGCGACGCCGAGGGCACCAGCGATGAGCATCGCGGGAACAATGCCCAGGGGCGTGAGGCCCACGGCCAAGGCACTGCCGACCGCGATCGTCGCCTGCTTCACGTCCTTCACGGCGGACTTGCCGAGCTGATACACGGCCATCGCGAAGATACCGACGACCACCGGACTCACGCCGTAGAACACGCCACGCACCGCCGGGACTGCGCCATACCGCGCGTAGACCAGCGTCAGCGCGAGCATGATGAAGAACGCGGGTGCGATGAAGCAGATGCCCGCAAGAACGCCGCCCCTCCAGCCGACGCGAGCGTGTCCGAGAAAGATACCCAATTGGGTCGCTAGCGGACCAGGCAGCATGTTCACCAGCGCGAGTCCCTCGACGAACCGCTCTCGTGAGACCCAGCGCCGCTTCTCCTGAATTTCGGATTGCATGATGCCTATGATCGCCGGCCCGCCGTAGCTCATCGCCCCGAGTTTCAGGAACACCCCTGCCAATTCTCGCAGGTGCGAATACGGCCTCCTCGAGGGCTGGGGCTGGCTCAACGCGAGAGCTCGTCGAGGAGGCGGGCCACCTTTGCGTCGATCGCGGCGCGAGCCCGGTCGAAATCGTCGCTCACCGCCGGCACGTCGTCCCAGCGCTCGATCCGCGCGCCGGGCGCTGCCGCGTCTCCGAGGTCACAGCCGAACGTGACGATCCGCGAGGCGCCCTCCACGTCCTCGCGCGTGACCCGGCGCGGGCGGTGGCCGCCGAGGTCCACGCCCTCCGCGCGGAGCTGGGCGAGGACCCGGGGCGCGATCTCGGCATCGGGCTCCGTGCCCACGAAGACGGCGCGCGCCGCGAGGCCGCGCTCCCGCGCTATGCGCTCGAAGTCCGTGGCCGCGAGCACGCTCTTCGCCGCGCCGTGCAGGCACACGAACAGGATCGTCGTCATGTCTTCTCCCTTCAGCTCCGCGCCCAGAAGATCAGGAGGCCGGCGGCGGCGCCGGCCGCAATCAGAAGCGGCTCAGGCACCTTGAAGCGCCATGTGACGCCGAGCGCCACCAGCGCGATCAGCGCGGTCGGCACGTCGATCACGGCGCGCCGGGCGAGCACGACGCACGCGCCCGCGATCGCGCCCGAGGCGGCGGCGGTGACGCCGCCGACGAAGGCTTTCACCTGCGGGTTCGCGCTGATCCGGTCGAACCACGGGAACGGGATCACGACGAAGAGATAGACGGGCAGGAAGACGCCGACCGCGGCGGCGCAGGCACCCGGGAAGCTCGCGACGAGGTAGCCGATGAACGCCACGGTGATGACGATCGGCCCCGGCGTGAGCATCGCCACCGCGACCGCGTCGACGAACTGCTTGTCGTCGAGCCAGCGGTGCTCCTGCACCACGCCGCCGTAGAGGAAGGGCACGATCGCGAGCCCGCTGCCGAAGACGAACGCGCCGGCCTTGGCGAAGAACCAGAAGATCTGGAGGAGCAGGTCCGGCGTCACGACCACGAGGCACGCCGTCTTCGCGCGCTTGAGGAAGGCCGGCGGCGCCTGCACGATCAGCGCGACCACGCCCGAGAGGACGAAGAGCGACACCAGCTCGGACTCGGTCCACGCGGTGACGACCGCCATGAGCGCGAAGATGAGCCACTGCAGGCGGTCCTTCGCCATGGTGAGCTTCGCCAGCTTGTAGGCGGCGAGCGTGATGATGCCGATGACCGCGGCGCCCACGCCGTAGAACGCCGCCTGCATCCAGTGGAGGCCGCCAAAGCGCACGTAGAGCCAGCCGATCGCGACGGTCATGAGGAACGAGGGCAGGACGAACGCGAGCGCGACGAGCGTCGCGCCGCGCACCCGCGAGTGCACGTAGCCGAGGCAGATCGCGAGCTGGGCGGCGAGCGGGCCCGGGGCCAGCTGCGAGAGCGCGAGCGATTTCACGTACTCGTCCTTGGTGAACCAGCCGCGACGCTCGACGAGGTCGCGCTGCATGTAGCCGATGAGCGCGACGGGTCCGCCGAAGCCGAGGCTCCCGAGCTGGAGGAAGTAGCGGAGGAGATCGGCCGTGGACGGTCGCGTCGCCATCAGCGCCTCCCGAGGCTCACCGCGGCGTAGAGGCCGTCGAAGAGCGTCAGGCCGTGGGCCAGCACCTCGTGGTCGTCCTTGAGCGCCGCCAGCAGGCCCCGGATCGCCAGATCGATCCCGCGCGCCTCGTCGCGCCGGTACTTCGAATCGCGCAGGTCCACCTCGTGGACGATCTCGGCGAGCGGTACCAGCCGCCGGTCGCGAAGCCCGCAGCGCTTCACGATGGTCTCGAAGGTGCAGTCCTCGCCCTGGTGGCCGAATTCGGCGCCGAGCGCGTCGAACGGGATCGCGTCGGCGGGGAACTCCTCGGCCCGCGCGAACAGAAACTCGGCCTCGGGATCGACGAAGCGCTTGATCAGCCATGCCGAGCCGAGCCGGTCCACGTGCGGGCGCGGGCGCGTGACCCACCGGCGGCCACGGAGCGCGTCGAGCGAGACCTCGGCGCCGGGCGCCGTCACGGGAGCGGGCGGGTGGAACCGCATCGCGATCGTCTCCTGGAGACGCTGGATGTCCGCCCCGCCCGGCGCCTCGAAGAAGTCGATCTCGCGGACGCGCTCGACCTCCCGCGCGAGCCGCGCGCGCTCGTCGGCGCGGCGCTCCCGGCCCCGCGCCGACGCCCGTCCCTCGAGACTCTGGGCGAGCTTCCGGTAGCGCGCGGCGAGCTCGCGGTAGTCCTGCTCGCGCGCCTCCTGGAAGCGCCGCACGATCTCGGCCCGCGTCATGTTCTCGATCTGGTCCACCTTCATGAGCGTCGCCTCGCCCCGGGCCTTCTGCACTTCCTGGGTGAGCCACTGGAACTGCTCGACGTTCTCCGGGGTGAACGGAAGGATGTAGACGGACTTCTTCAGCGCCACCGCCCC
>JBGPIS010000120.1:0-7169 GCA_041484965.1 Methylomirabilia bacterium | reverse complement strand
GGATAAAACCGGGAACTGGTCCTGCTCGACTGGGCGCCGCTCGATGCCGCTAGCAGGCTCCGGACGGCGCGGCCGCTAGATCCGGTGGCGCGTTTTCCATCCACACCTCCTGGCCGGAGTAAGCCCACGACGGCGGGCGGAGAGTCCTCCGTCTGCCGTACCTCCTCTCTACTCCTGCGCCCGGCACGTCGTCAAGTCTCTCGAATGGCCTCACCTCGCCCCGCCACGGAGCCGCGGGTCGAGCACGTCACGCAGCGCGTCGCCGAGCATGTTGAACCCGAAGACGACGAGCGAGATCGCGACGCCGGGCCAGATCGCCATCCAGGGCGCCTTGTACATGTACGTGCGCCCCGAGCCCGAGAGCATCGCGCCCCACGAGGGATGCGGCGGCGGCACGCCGTAGCCGAGGAACGAGAGCGCCGACTCGGCGAGGATGACACCGCCGAGCGAGATCGTGGCGACGACCAGGATCGTGGGCGCCACGTTCGGCAGGATGTGACGGACCATGATCCGCACATGTCCGCTCCCCATCGCGCGGGCGGCCTCGATGTACGGATTCTCGACCACCGAGAGCGTCGCGCCCCGGATCACGCGCGAGGACGCCGCCGCCGTCAGGATCGAGAGGGCGATGATGATGTTGAACATGCCAGGACCGAGGACCGCGAGCAGCGAGAGGATGATGATCAGGTAGGGGAACGACTGCCAGGCATCCACGATCCGCTGCACCACGATGTCGTACCGCCCTCGGAAGTAGCCGCTCGTGATCCCGACCGCCGAGGCCAGGAGGGCGGCGAGGAACACGGTCGAGAACCCGACGGTGACGGAGACGCGCGCGCCGAAGACGATCCGGCTGAAGATGTCCCGGCTCACGTTGTCGGTGCCGAAGAGGAACCCGGCCCCCGGCGGCTTGAGCTGCGCGCCCGGGATCTGCGCGTCGAACGAGTACGGGGCGATGAGATCGGCGAAGGCGGCCGCGAGCAGGAGCGCCAGCACGATCACCGCGCCGACCGCGCCGAGGGGCTTGCGCCGGCAGAAGCGCCACGTGCCGGTGAGCCATCGGCGCGGCGCGCTCGGGCGCGCGGCACGGATCTCCCAGTGCGCGTCGGTCTCCAGCTCGATCGGCCGGGCCATCCCGCCGCCTCAGTACCGGATGCGGGGATCGAGCCAGGCGTAGGCCACATCCACCGCCAGGTTGACGAAAACGACCGTCGCCACCACGACGAGGTTGATGCCCTGGATGACTGGGTAGTCCCGCTCGGTGATCGCGTCGAAGAGGAAGCGGCCCATGCCCGGCAGCCCGAAGATCGACTCGAAAATGACCGTCCCGGAGAGGATCTGCGCGATCTGGATACCGAGCACCGTCACCACCGGGATGAGCGCGTTCTTCAGGCCGTGCTTGAGGACGACGCGCGGCTCGCCGAGCCCCTTCGACCACGCCGTCCGCACGTAGTCCTGGCGCAGGACCTCCAGGAGCTGCGTGCGGGTCAGGCGCATGATCGAGGCGGCCGACGCGATGCCGAGGAGGAACCCCGGCAGGAGGAATTGCGTCACGTGTCCCCAGGGGTCGACGCCGAAGCGCGTGAACTGGATCGACGGGCTCCAGCCGAAGTAGATCGCAGGCAACACGACGACGAGCGTGCCGAGCCAGAACCCGGGGACCGAGAGGCCGAGGATCGCGCCGCTCCGCGCCACGTAGTCCTGCGCGGTGTCCTGGCGGACGGCAGCGACGATCCCGATCGGGACGCCCACGAGCACAGCGAAGAAGAGGGCGACGGCGCCGAGCTCGAGGCTCACCGGCAGGCGCCAGGCGAGCTCGTGCAGGACCGGCCGGCTCGTGTAGAGCGAACGCCCGAGGTCGCCGCTCAGCGCGCGCCCCATCCACTCGACGTACTGGGCGTAGATCGGGCGGTCGAGCCCGAGCTTCGCGCGCATCTCGTCCAGGTCCTTCGCGTACTGATTCTCCTCCATCATGAGCGTCACGACGTCGCCGGGGACGAGCCGGGCGAGCGAGAACACGATGACGCTCGCGATCAGGAGCGAGGGGATCGCGACCAGCAACCGCTTGAGCGCGTACTTGCGGAGCACGGGTGTCGGCAGCGGGCCGGGCGGCGGGTCACCGCCCGGCCCGTCGGCTCCGCCCTACTTGTCCCACCAGGCGGCCATGAGGCGGCCGCCGTAGTCGTAGCCGAGGTTCGGCCCGAAGTTCTGGAGCGCGGGGTCGAGCGCCGCGATGTAGATGCCGGAGTCGAGACGGAGGTAGTAGACCTGTTTGGCGATGTACTTCTGGATTTCCAAGAGCTGCTGGCGCCGCTTCTTCTCGTCGAGGGTCCGGCCCGAGTTCAGGATCATGTCGGTCAGCGCCGGGTCGTTCACGTGGCTCTGGTTCTTGGGTTCGTCCGGCAGGTACTGGGCGAGGAAGTTGTAGGGGTCGAGCGCCGGGAACTGGGGCCCCATCATCAGCCCCTCGTGCTTGCCCTGGTAGGCGGTCGCGAAGTACGCGGCGTACGGCTTCTCGTTCACCTTGACCTCGACGCCGACGTCCTTCCAGAACTTCACGAGCATTTGGACGGAGTCGATGATCTCCTGCGACTGGTAGGTCGCGTAGTCGAGCGTCGTCGCGAAGCCCTGGCCGTGGCCCGCTTCCTTCAGCAGGCGCCGGGCTTCCTTCGGGTCGTGCTCGTGGTACTTCGCCCCCTCTCCGAGCTTGTCGAAGGGGATCGCCCAGGCCGAGAGCGCGGTTGGCACCGGCGTATTCTTGACGACGCCGAGCGGGGCCGTGGCCTCGGAGATGGCCTTGCGGTCGATGGCCAGCGACATCGCCTTGCGGACCCGGATGTCGTTGAACGGCGGCTTGTCGGTCCGCATGCCGACGTGAGCCATGACGTTCGATGGGAACCGGACGAAGCGCGTCTGCGGGCGCTTGGCCTTGACGAGGTCGAAGTCTTGCTGGCGGATCATCATCCCCGGGAACTCCGGGCCGGCGTCGATCTGCCCGGTGACGAACGCCGCGAGGCGCGCCGCCGGGTCCGGGAAGTCGATCGCCTCCACGCGATCGATGTAGGGAAGGCCCTTCACGAAGTAGTCGGGGTGGCGGACCCAGACCGTCCGCACCTTGCTCTCGTGGCTCTCGAGCATCCACGGCCCGGTCCCGATCACGGCCTCGGGCTGCTTGAGGTCGCCGAACTTCTCGACGGCGTCCTGCGCGACGATCGAGAGCGCCATCGGGTCGGACAGGAAGTCGAGGAACCAGGCGTTCGGCTCCGTGAGCGTGAATTTCACCGTGTACTTGTCGACCGCCTCGATCTTAGCGAGCGACTTCATCATGTGGCGGTTCGCGTTGCCCTTGATCGTCATGAAGCGGTCGAACGTGTACTTGACGTCCTCGGCCGTGAGCTCGCGGCCGTTCACGGGGGGCTTCGGGTGCCACTTCACGCCCTTGCGCAGCCGGAAGACGTAGGTCGTCTCGTCCTGCTGGTTGAAGAACTCGGCCAGGTCGCCCTCGTACTCGAACGTCCCGGGCTTCACGCCGGGGCCCGCCTTGTGCTTGAGCAGCCGGCTGTGGCTGAAGCTCAGGTTGATCATGGTCGTGTAGGAGGCGGTCAGGTGCGGGTCGAAGTGGGGCGGCGTGTAGCCGCGGAAGCGGAAGGCGCCGCCCCGCTTGGGCGTCGCCGCGCGGCCGGTCGAGGGGGCGAGCGCAGCTCCCGCCAGCGCGAGACTACCGAGCGCCAGAAGGTCGCGACGGCTCAGGTCCATGGCGTGTCTCCTCCTCCCGTCAGGGGTTTGCGGACAGGACCGCGAGGGCCTGGTTGAAGATCTCGAGGGTTTCGTCGACGTCCTGGTCCGTGTGGGCGAGCGAGACGTAGATCTTGTTGGCCGCCTTCACGACGCCGCGCCTGATCAGCTCCTGGTTGAACCGCTTGATCCGGTCGCGGTCGGCGGTGAGCGTCGCCCGGTAGTCCACGATCGGACGGTCGGTGAAGAAGAGGTCGAAGACGGGCGGCTCGCCGCTCACCTGGGCCGCGAGCCCGTGCTTGCTGACGGCCTCGGCGAGCCCGCCGCGCAGCCGCGTGCCCGTCCGGAAGAGCCGCTCGTACGTCCCGGGCTTCCGGAGCTCGGTGAGCGTGGCAAGCCCCGCGGCGCAGGCGATCGCGTTGCCGTTGAAAGTCCCCGCCTGCCACACGTACTCCGGGGTGCCCTCGAGCGCGGCGTCGAAATGACGCATGATCGCCTTGGGTCCGGCGACGCACGCGAGCGGGAAGCCGCCGGCGACGACCTTGCCGTAGGCCGCGAGGTCCGGCACGACGCCGTAGTACTCCTGGGCGCCGCCGTACGCGAAGCGGAATCCCGTCACGATCTCGTCGAAGACCAGCGGGACCTCGTACCGCTTCGTCGCCGCGCGCAGCCCCTTGAGGAACCCCGGCGCCGGCACGATCGTCCGCTGGTAGGGCTCGACGATCACCGCGGCGAGCTCGCCGTGGTGGGTCGCGATCAGCGCCTCGGCCGTTGCGAGGTCGTTGTAGGGGGCGATCAGCACCTCGCCCTCGATCGCGTGGGGGATCCCCGCGGAGTCGGCCATCGGCGCCGGGAACGCCTTCGGCGAGCGCGGCACGACGCTCATGAGCGCGTAGTCGTGGGCGCCGTGGAAGCCGCCCTCGAACTTCATGACCTTCTCGCGCTTGCGGAACGCGCGCGCCACGCGGAGCGCGAAGAAGGTCGCCTCCGTCCCGCTCGACGTGTACCGCACCTGCTCGGCGCACGGCACGGCGCGCACGATCTCCTCGGCGAGCTCGATCGCAGGCTCGTTGAGGAGGAAGTACGACGTGCCGCGCTTTATCTGCCGCTCGACCGCCTCGACGACGGCGGGATGAGCGTGGCCGAGCAGCATCGGTCCCGAGCCCAGGAGATAGTCGAGGTAGCGTCGGCCGTTCATGTCCCAGAGGTAGGCACCCCGGCCTTCCTTCACGACGAACTCGAGCCCGGGACCGCTCCGGTGACTGCCGAGCACGCCGCCCGGAAGCACCTGCGCGGCGCGTCGTAAGAGGTCGTCCTGGTCGGTCATACTGCGCGCACCTCTTTCAGGCCACCCTCGGAGTGCAGCGGCCTCGCGGACCCCGCTACAACAGTGCCGCGATGATACTCGAGAAGCCTAGCCGGTCAAGAGCACCCCGGAACCCGTGAAGCCGCCGCGCTTGAGCAGCACGAGGGCGCGGTTGGCCTCGGCGAGCGGGAACGTGGTCGTCTCCGGGTGGATGGGGATCCGCGCGGCCTCGGCGAGGAGCTCCTCGCCGTCGGCCCGCGTGTTCGCGGTGACGCTCCTAACCGAGCGCTCGTAGAAGAGATGGCGCTGGTAGTCGAGCGCCGGCACGGGCGTCATGTAGATCCCGGCGAGCGCGAGCGTCCCGCCGCGCGCGAGGTTCTCGAGCGCCCGCGGCACGAGATCGCCGATCGGTGCGAAGACGATCGTGCCGTCGGTCTTCTCTGGCATCGCGTCGGCGATGTCACCGACCCACGTGGCGCCGAGCTTCCGCGCCAGCTCGCGGTGGGAGGCCTCGCGCGTGCAGACGAACACCTCGCACCCGCGCGCCCGCGCGACCTGCAGCGTCACGTGGGCGGAAGAGCCGAAGCCGTAGATGCCGAGCCGGCCGCCCGGCGGCACCTCGCTCCGCTTGAGCGCGCGGTAGCCGATGATCCCCGCGCAGAGGAGCGGCGCCGCGTCGGCGTCCGTGAAGGCCGCCGGGATCCGGTAGGCGTAGGCCGCGGGGACGACCGCGTAGTCGGCGAAGCCACCGTCGGCGTGCCAGCCCGTGAACTCGCACCGCTCGCAGAGGTTCTCGCGCCCGCTCGAACAGAACGCGCAGGCGCCGCACGTCATGCGGAGCCACGCGATGCCGACGCGCTCGCCCGGCGCGAAGCGGGCGGCCCCGGCGCCCGATCGCTCGACGCGGCCGACCACCTGATGGCCCGGGACGATCGGCGACTTCACGAGCGGCAGGTCGCCCTCGACGAGGTGGAGGTCGGTGCGGCAGACGCCGCACGCGAGGACGCGCACGAGCACCTCGCCGGCCGCGGGCTCGGGGACCGCGCGCTCCTCGACGCGGAGCGGGCTCGTCTCGATCGGCGCCTGGGCGGCGAGCGCCAGGGCGCGCACGCGGCTACTCCCCGGCGCGGGCGAGCAGCTTCTTCGCGCTCGCCAGATGCGGCGCGTCCACCATCCGGCCCCTGAAGGTGAACGCGTACACGCCGCGCCGGGCGTATTCCTCGAAGGCGGCGACCAGCTCGCGCGCCTCGGCGACCGCCTCCTTCGCCAGCGTGAAGGCGTCGTTGATCACGGGGATCTGGCTCGGGTGGATCGAGATCTTGCCCGTGAACCCCATCGCGACCGCGTCCTCGCACTCGCGCCGGAGGCCGTCGAGGTCGGCGATGTCGGTGTACACCGTGTCGATCGCCTCCACACCGACGGCCGCCGCCGCGACCGCGCACATGACGCGCGCGTGGCGCGGGATGTCGAGGTAGCGCCCGTCGGCGCCGCGCACGCGGGCGAGCCCCATCGCCGCGCCGAGGTCTTCCACCCCCCACGAAACCGCCACGATGCGCGGGGAGGCCCCCGCGATCGCGCGGATGTTGAGGAGCCCCTCCGGCGTCTCCGTCGCGATCAGCGTGAGCTGCGTGGACCCATGCGGGAGCCCGTGGCGCTGCTCGAGGCGGTCGAGCGCCTGGGCGATCTCGCGGACGTCGCCCGCGTGCCGCAGCTTGGGCACGACGTAGCCGTCGGGCCGCGCCGCGATGGTCTCTTCCAGGTCGGCGCGGCCGAGCGGGCCCCAGATCGGGTTCATCCTCACCCAGCGCTCCCGACCGCCGAACTCGCAGCTCCTGAGCCACCCGGCCACGATCGGTCGCGTCGCCACCTTGCGATCCGGCGGCACCGCGTCCTCGAGGTCGAGGATGAGGCCGTCGGCCGGCAGCGTGAGCGCCTTCGCCAGCATCTTCTCGCTGCCGCCTGGCACGAAGTGGATCGAGCGCCGGCGCCGCGCCATCAGGCGCCCTTCTTCCGCATCATCGCGCTGCGGCGCGCAACCATCACGACCTCGCCGTGCTGGTTGCGCGCGCGGGGCTCGAAGGTGACGATGCCCCACTGCGGCCGCGACTTCGACTCGCGCTTGTCCACCACG
>JBGPIS010000119.1:0-7180 GCA_041484965.1 Methylomirabilia bacterium | reverse complement strand
CTTCACGCGCTTCTTGTTCGCCGTGAAGATGTCGTCCGCGAAGAACGTGTAGAAATTGCCCTTGTGGAGCTGCAGCTCGTCCAGCACACGCCCGATGGAGTGCGTCCGGAAGGCGTGGCCGTACATGCCGGGCACCGAGCAGAACGTGCAGGAGAACGGGCAGCCGCGCGACGTCGCGACCGAGATGACCCCGCCCGGCTTCCAGCCCGTGATCAGGTGGTAGTCGGGGATCGGGTTGACGTCGAGGTTCGGGATCTTGGGGCGCTCCGCGTTGTGAACCGCGCGGCCGTCCGCCAAGTAGGAGAGGTTCTGGATCTTCTCGAACCCCTCGCCCGCCTGGATCGCGTCCACCAGCTCCTGGAACGCGAACTCGCCCTCGCCGCGGACCACGAAGTCGGCGTGCTCGAGCCCCTCCTCGGGGAGGAAGCTCGTGTGGGTGCCGCCCACGACCGCGACCGCGCCGGCCTCACGGACCTTGTCCGCGAGGCGATAGGACTGGGGCGCCGTGGACGTGATCGCCGAGATGGCGACCAGGTCCGCCGACATCACCTCGCTCATGTCGATCGGATGGATGTCCTCGATGTAGACGCGGACGTCGTACCCCTTGCTGCGCATCAGCGTGGCGAGGAGGACCGACCCGAGGCGGGGGATGCAGACCCGGCTGTAGATGTGCAGGTGCGTCGACTTTGGCTCGACGAACACAAGCTTTTTGAGCGTGCGTCTCATCGGCGGGGTCTCCTCAGTAGCCTGAGTTGGGTTGACAATGGATGAAGGCCGTCAAGAACACCCCAACCGTACCTCGACGCCAGGCGCGATGTCAACGACGCCCTACTTCGTCTTGACGACGACCTTCGGCTTGGGGGCGATGACCGGCGGCTTGGCCTTGTCGTCCTTCTGGAGCCCCTTCACCTCGTCCACGAACTGCCCGACGTCCTTGAACTTCCGGTACACGGAGGCGAAGCGCACGTAGGCGACCGGGTCGAGCCGCTGGAGGTGCTCCATCACGATCCTGCCCAGCTCCTCGCTCAGGATCTCCTTCTCCGCGCGCTCGTGGAGCTGCGCCTCGATCTCCACAACCATATCGTCCACGGCCTGGACGCCGACCGACCGCTTCTCGCACGCCTTGAGGATCGAGCCCCGGAGCTTCAGGCGGTCGAAGGGCTCGCGCCGCTCGTCGCGCTTGACGACGTGGGGCAGGATGTCCTCGACGTACTCGTACGTCGTGTAGCGGCGGTGGCACTTCAGGCACTCGCGGCGGCGGCGGATGAACTCACCGTCACGCCCCACCCGGGAGTCGACGACCCGATCCTCGCTGTGACCGCAAAACGGGCATTTCACCGGCCGAGCCCCCCTCTCACGCCCGCCGCTCCGGATAGAGCGGGAAGCGGCTCGTCAGTTCCTGGACCTCGTCGCGCACCCGGGCCTCCACGGAGGCGGACCCGAGACTCGACAGCACCCGATCGATCAGCTCCGCGATCGGGGCCATCTCCGCTTCTCGCATCCCCCGCGTGGTGACCGCGGGCGTGCCGATCCTGATCCCGCTGGTGACCATCGGGCTCTTCGTCTCGAAGGGCACCGTGTTCTTGTTCACCGTGATCCACGCGCGGTCGAGCGCTTCCTGCGCGTCCTTGCCGGTGACGTTGCGGGGCGTGAGGTCCACCAGCATGAGGTGCGTGTCGGTGCCGCCCGAGACGAGCCGGTAGCCGCGCGCGAGGAGCGCCTCGGCGAGCGCCTTCGCGTTCCTCACGATCTGCCGCTGATACTCCCGCCACTCAGGCTGCAGCGCCTCGCGGAAGGCCACCGCCTTGGCCGCGATCACGTGCATGAGCGGTCCGCCCTGCACGCCCGGCATGACGGTCTTGTCGAGCGCCTGGGCGTGCTCGCTCCGGCACATGACCAGCCCGCCGCGCGGCCCGCGCAGGGTCTTGTGGGTCGTGGAGGTGACGAAGTCGGCGATGCCGACCGGCGACGGGTGGAGCCCCGCCGCCACGAGGCCCGCGGGATGCGCGATGTCGGCCATGAGGCGGGCGTCCACCTCGCGCGCGATCTCCCCGAAGGGCGCGAAGTCGATCGCGCGCGGGAACGCCGAGCCGCCGGCGATGATCAGCTTCGGCCGGTGCTGCCGGGCGAGATCGCGGACCTGGTCCAGGTCGATCCGCTCGGTGTCTCGCCGGACGCCGTAGGCCACGATCGAGTAGAGCTTGCCCGAGTAGTTGACGGGACTCCCCGCGGTGAGATGCCCCCCGTGCGCCAGGTTGGGGCCGAGCACCGTGTCGCCCGGCTTGAGCAGGCTGAAGTAGACCGCCATGTTCGCCTGGGCGCCCGAGTGGGGCTGGACGTTCGCGTGCTGGGCGCCGAAGAGCTCCTTGGCGCGTGCGATCGCCAGCTCCTCGACGACGTCCACGACCTCGCAGCCGCCGTAGTAGCGCCGGCCGGGGTAGCCCTCGGCGTACTTGTTGGTCAGCACCGAGCCGGTCGCCTCCAGGACGGCCTCCGAGACGAAGTTCTCCGACGCGATCAGCTCGAGGTTCCGGTGCTGCCGCTCCGCCTCCTCGCGGAGCACCTTGGCGACGTCGGGATCGACGTCAGCGAGACGGAGCATCGTGCTCTCCACGCATGTGGTCCAGCTCCGCGAGCTTCTCGACCCGGCGGGCGTGCCGGCCGACCTGGAACGCGGCCCCGAGCCAGGAATCCAGGATCTCGAGCGCTGACTCGCGCGCGGTCACCCGCGCGCCGAGCGCCAGCACGTTCGTGTCGTTGTGCTCGCGTGACAGGCGCGCCATGTACGCGTCCGTGCAGGCGGCGGCGCGAATGCCGGCGACCTTGTTGGCGGCGATCGCCATGCCGATGCCGGTCCCGCAGATGAGGACGCCGCCCCCGGCCTTGCCCGCCGTAACGGCGCTCGCGACGAGGGCGGCGTAGTCGGGGTAGTCGACGGACTCGGTGGACTGGGTGCCGCAGTCGACGACCTCGTGTCCCCGCGCGACCAGCCAGGCCTTGATCTCCTCCTTGAGGGCGAAGCCGGCATGGTCGGCGCCGAGGGCGATGGCCGTCATACGCTGACCATATCTGTAGGGGTCAGGGCAAGTCAAGCCACCTAGATATCGGGCCCGTACCGCTCAGACGACCACGGGGGGCGCGCGCCGGGAACTCGAAGGTCTCCAGCGTGGCGCCGGCGACCCCCTGCGCCACGAGGCGCGGCACGTCGAGGCGCGCCTCCGCCGCGTGCACCTCGGCCTCGGACATGCGCGTGGCGGGGTGCCTGGGCGTGAAGAGCGTGCAGCAGTCGGCGTCCGGCTCGATCGAGATCTCGAGGGTACCGAGCCGCCGGGCCTCGTCGGTGATCTCGAGCTTGTCCATGCCGATGAGCGGTCGCAGGATCGGGAGGCCCGCGACCTCGCCGATCCGGGCGATGTTCTCGAGCGTCTGCGAGGCGACCTGGCCGAGACTCTCGCCAGTGGCGAGGGCCAGCGCGCCGCGCGCTCGGCCCAGCACCTCCGCGATCCTCACCATGAGCCGCCGATACACCACGACCCGCGCCGGCGGCGGCACCGTGAGCACGACCTCACGCTGGATCTCGCCGAACGGCACCAGGAGCAGGCGCGAGTCGTACTGCCACTCGGTCAGCTGCTCGACCAGTGCTCGCGCCTTCACCTGCGACGTGGGCGGGAGATACGGCACGCTGTGGAAGTGGACGAACACGACGCGGCAGCCGCGCTTCATCATGCGCCACGCCGCGACGGGCGAGTCGATCCCGCCCGAGAGGAGGGCCGCCACCGTCCCGGACGCGCCGACAGGCAGGCCGCCGGGGCCGGCCAGGCGGTCCGCGTAGATGAACGTCTCGGCGGGCATGACCTCCACGTGGATCTCGAGCTCGGGGTGGTGGAGGTCCACGCGGGCGCCGGCGCGCCCGACGACGAACGCGCCGAGCTCGCGGTTCAGCTCGACGGACGTCATGGGATACGTCTTGAACGCCCGCCGCGCCGTGATCCTGAAGGACGCGAAGGCGCGGCCCTCGATGAGCTGTTCGATGACCGCCTTCATGGCGTCGAGCGTCGAGGCGACGCAGGACGCGAGCGCCACGCTCGCGACGCCGCAGACGCGGCGCGCGCGGTCGCGCACCTGCTCGGGCGCCGGGTGACCGTCCAGGTCGAGCAGGATCCGGCCCGAGAGCTGACGCAGGCGCGGCGGCCCGAGGTCCGACGTGGCGCGCGCGAGGTTCTTCGCGAGGTGGCGCAGGAAGAGCGGGCGGTTGCCGCGCTTGAGGCCGATCTCGTGGTAGTGGACCAGCACCGCCGGCCTGAGCTTCGTCATTGCAGGTGCGTGGCAAGAACTTGTGCCTGTTCCAGCTCCTCGGGGGTGTTGACGTTCATGAAGACGACGGCCGGGTCGCGGTACCGGGCGACCTCCGCCGCCGGGATCTCGACCACGCGCACGCGGTCGAAGAACCCGACGATCTTGAGCCGGCCCGCGACGAGCCGCTCCTCGATGTGCGTCAGGCAGCTCTTCAAATACACGGCGTGGAGCGTCTCGAGCTGGTCGCCGACGCGCGGGATCACCACGTCGCCCTCCCCCGCACGGCCGACGACGAGCCGGACCACGTCCGGATGGAGGAACGGCATGTCGCAGGCGACGGTGAACGCGGCGTCGCCGGGCGCGGCCTTGAGCCCCGAGTAGATGCCGCCGAGCGAGCCTGCGTCGGGATAGACGTCGCCGACCATCGGCAGGCCGAGGAACGCATAGAGCTCGGGCGTGTTCGTGACGATGAGGAGGCCGTCCACGGCGGGCGCGACGGCGGCGACCACGCGCTCGACGATCCGCCGGCCGCCGAGCTCCAGCAGCGCCTTGGGCCGCCCCCCCATGCGCGTGCTCTTGCCTCCCGCCTGGATGACGCCGGTGACTCTCATGGTGTGACGGCGCCCTGGCGAAGAATCCGCGGCGGCTCGACGGTCGTGTCGAGGATCGTGGAGGGCAGGCCGCCGAGCGTGGCGCCGCCGTCGAGGACGAGCTCGATCTCGCTTCGGAAATGCGCCAGCACCTCCGCCGCCGTCGTGGGAGGCGCGAGCCCGCTCGGGTTGGCGCTCGGCGCCGTGACCGGCGCGCCGAGGGCGCTCACGAGTCCCCTGGCCACCGCGTGTGACGACACGCGCACGCCGACCGTCCCGGTGCCGGCCGTCACCTCGCGGGGCACCCCGGCGCGCGCCTGGACAACGAGCGTGAGCGCGCCGGGCCAGTGGCGCGCCGCCAGCGCCCGGGCGGCCGGAGTCAGCGTGGCGATGCGCTCGACCATCTGGAGCGAGTCGACGAGGACGAGGAGCGGCTTCGTCTCGGGCCTCCCCTTGAGCTCGAAGATACGACGGACGGCGCGGGGGTCGAGCGCCGCAGCGCCGAGCCCGTAGAAGGTCTCCGTCGGAAACGCCACCAGCCCGCCGCCGCGCAGGACCGCCGCCGCGTCGTCGAGCCGGGCGGCCTCGGGCGCCTCCGGGTGCACGCTGACGACGCGCGTGCGCCGGGCGGTCACGTCCCCCGCGTGGGCGATTTCAGCTTGTCCGCGACGCGGCGCGCCCGCTCGTCCACCTCTTCGCCGAGCTTCTTGCGATAGGCGGCCAGCCGCGGCGCGAGCGCCGGGTCGCCGGTCGCGAGGATCTGCGCCGCCAGGAGACCCGCGTTGGCGGCGCCCCAGGCCCCGATGGCCACCGTCGCGACGGGCACGCCCTTCGGCATCTGGACGATGGAGAGGAGCGCGTCGAGGCCGCCGAGCGGCGTGGCCGCGAGGGGCACGCCGATCACCGGCAACGGCGAGAGCGACGCCAGGAACCCGGGCAGCGCCGCCGCGCCGCCCGCGCCGGCGATGAGCACGCCGATGCCACGCGTGTGGGCGGTCGTCGCGTACTCCCGGGTGCGGTCGGGCGTCCGGTGGGCGGAGGCGACGACGACCTCGCTCCCGATCTCGAGCGCGTCCAGAACCTTCACCGCCTCGAGCATGACCTCGAGGTCCGTGTCGCTGCCGAGGACGATGCCGACGCGCGCGGGTCCCGTCACGGCTTCCCTCCTTCGACTCGCCCTGCCATCCTTCGACCGATGTCGGTGCGATAGTGCATCCCCTCGAAGCGGATCTCCGCGACGGCGGCGTAGGCGGCCGAGATCGCGGCACCGAGATGGTCGGCGAGAGCGACGACACCCAGGACGCGGCCGCCCGCCGTCACGAGCCTGCCGCCGCTGAGCGCGGTGCCCGCGTGAAAGACGCGGACGCCCGGCCGCGCCTCGGCGGCCGCGATCCCCTCGATCGGCAGGCCCGTCCCGTACGCGCCGGGATAGCCGCGGGAGGCGAGCGTGACGCAGACCGAGGCGCGCCGGGGCCACGGCGCGGTCGACGGCCACGCGTCGCCGCGCGCCGCCGCGAGGAGCAGCGGCACGAGATCGCCGGGCGCGCGCAGCATCAGCGCCTGGCACTCGGGGTCGCCGAAGCGGCAGTTGAATTCGATGACCTTCGGTCCCTCCGCCGTCAGCATGAGGCCGATATACAGTACGCCGCGATACGGCGCGCCCGCCTTGGCGAGCGCGGCGAACGTCGGCGCGACGATCGTCTCCGTCACGCGCTGCTCCATGACCGCGTCGAACGACGCCACCGGCGAGTATGCGCCCATGCCCCCGGTGTTCGGCCCCTGATCGGCGTCGAACACGGTCTTGTGGTCCTGGGCCGCGGCCAGCGGCAACGCGTCGTGGCCGTTCGAGAGGGCGAAGAACGAGACCTCTTCGCCCGACAGGAACTCCTCGACGACGACCGTCGTCCCCGCCGCGCCGAACGCGCGCCGCTCCATGCAAAGGGCCACGGCCGCGTCGGCCTCGGCGAGCGTGCGGCAGACGAGCGCGCCCTTGCCTGCCGCGAGCCCGTCCGCCTTCACGACGAGCGGCGCGCCGAGGGCGTGACAGTGCCGGCGCGCGCGGGCAGGATCGTCGAAGGTCTCGAAGCGCGCGGTCGGGATCCCGTGGCGGGCCATCAGATCCTTGGCGAACGCCTTCGAGCCCTCGAGCGCCGCGGCCCGGGCACCCGGACCGAACACGGTGAGGCCGGCCTCGAGGAACCGGTCGGCGAGACCGGCGACCAGCGGCGCTTCGGGCCCGACGACGGTGAGATCGACCCGCTCGCGCCGGGCGAGTGCCACGAGATCGCCCGCCG
>JBGPIS010000118.1:0-7210 GCA_041484965.1 Methylomirabilia bacterium | reverse complement strand
GAGCGCGACGGCGCCATCGGGCGACCTTCGGACGCGCCTCGCGGCGCTGGCGCGGATCGCGCGCGCGCCCGCGCCGGTCGTGAGCGTGTACCTCAACACGCTCTGGACCGACGAGCACCAGCGCGACCGGGTCCGCGTGTTCCTCGCCGACGAGATCAAGCGGGCGCGCGCAGCGGGTGCGGCGCCCGAGCTTGCCGCCGACCTCGACTGGATCGCGGCCGAGGGCACGGCGCTCGTGCAGCAGACGCGCTACCCCGACGCGCACGGCGTCGTGCTCTTCGCGTGCGGCGCGCTCGGCCTCCGCGAGGTGCTGCCCGTGCGCGTGCCCGTCGAGGACCTCTTCGTCGTCGCCGACGCGCCGTACCTCCGGCGGCTCGTGGAGCTCGTGGAGGACACGCCCGCGACGCTGCTCGTCTTCGTGGATGGCGAGAGCGCGCGGCTCGTCGAGCTCCGCGCGGACGGCGTCGGCGGCGAGGTCACGCTCGAGAGTGAGGTCCCGGGCCACCACCGCCAGGGCGGCTGGCAGCTGCTCGCGCAGTCGCGCTACCAGCGGCACATCCAGGCGCGCCGGGCCCAGCACTTCGACGCGGTTGCCGGCGCCGTCACCGACCTCGTGGACGGCTCGGGCGTCGAGCGCATCGTGGTGGCCGGTGAGAGCCGCGCGCTCGCCCTGTTCCAGAAGCACCTCGAGGCGCGGATCGCCAAGCTCGTCGTCGGCAGCATCGCGGGGGCGAAATACGAGCCCTCGAGCGCGTTTGTCGAGCGCGCGGGCGCGCTGCTCGGCCTGCGGCAGGGCGACGCGGCCGCGTCCGCCGTGGACGCGGCGCTGACCGAGGCGGCCAAGGGCGGCCGGGCCGCGGCCGGCCTCGAGCCCGTGCTCGACGCCGCGGTTCGCGGCGCGGTGCGCCGGCTCTACCTGCTCAAGACGTTCCGCGAGGCCGGCCGGCACTGCGCCGCCTGCGGCGCGCTCCAGCCGGGGAACGCAGCCGTCTGCCGGCGCTGCAAGGCCGCGACGAAGGACGTCGAGCTGGGCGAGGCGCTCGTCCAGCGGGTCCTCACCACCGGCGGGAGCGTCGAGACGGTCGAGACCCACGCCGGGCTCGGTCGCGCCGGTGGCGTGGCGGCGCTGCTGCGCTACCCGGTCTGAGTGCCTGCTGGGAGGAGGGGAATGCTTGTCGAGGACGTGATGCAGCGGGAGGTGGTCACCGTGACGCCGGGCACGACACTACCCGAGGCGCTCCGGCTGAGCAAGGGGCGCGGGGTCCGCCATCTGCCCGTGATGGAGGGAACCGGGCTCGTCGGGATCGTGTCCGACCGCGACCTCAAGCGCGCCATGGCGTCGCCGGCGACGAGCCTCGAGCGGCACGAGCTCAACTATCTCCTCGAGAAGATCACGATGGAGGAGATCATGACGCGCGCGGTGATCACGGTGGGGCCCATGCTCCCCGTGGAGGAGGCGGCGCGCCTCATGGTGAAGGAGAAGATCAGCGCGGTGCCGGTGACCGAGCAGGGGCGCGTCGTCGGCATCGTGACGGAGACGGACGTCCTGAACGTCTTCCTGCAGGCGATGGGCGCCGGCGAGCCGTCGAGCCGCCTCGACGTGTTCCTCCCCGAGGGCAGCAGGGCGCTCGCCGACGCCGTGCACGCGGTGGAGGGCGCCGACGTCGTGATCTCCAGCATCGTGACCCTGCCCGCGCGTGCGGGGCGCAGGGAGGTCGTGATCCGCGTGCGGACGATCAACCCGGGACCCGCGATCAAGCGGCTCGAGGCCCGTGGCTACGCGGTCCGTAACCCCTGGCGCGGGTAGGCCACGTATGCGCGTCCTGCTCGCGACCGACGGCTCGGCCGACGCTCGCGCGGCCGCGCTCTGGCTCCGCGACTTCCCGCTGCCCGGGTCGGCGAAGCTCCGTGTTCTCGACGTGGTCGCGCTGCCGCCGTCGGCGCTCGACGTCCCGCCGGTCGCAGAGTTCTACGCGTCGCTCCTCGCCGAGGGGCGGCGCGTCGTCGAGGAGGCGCTCGGGCTCCTCGGGCCGCGTGGGGCCCGCGCCGAGGTCCGCGTGGTCCAGGGGAACCCCAAGGAGGAGATCATCCGGGAGGCCCTAGAGTGGCCCGCGGACCTTGTCGTTGTGGGCGCGCGCGGCCTCGGCACCGTCAAGGCGCTCCTGCTCGGCAGCGTCTCGCAGACCGTCGCCCGCTATGCCCACTGTCCCGTGCTCGTGGTGAAGGGGCGGCCGCGCGGGCTCGCGGGCGTCCTCGTCGCGACCGACGGCTCGGAGAGCGCGACCGAGGCGCTCCGCTTCTTCCTGTCGCTTCCCCTCGGGCGCGGCATGCGCGTCCGCCTGCTGAGCGTGGTGGAAGAGACTCCGTACCCGAGGACGGCGCCGCGGCTGCTCCGCGGCCAGCTCCGCGCCATACTCGCCGAGGTCGAACGCGAGCGGCGCACCGAGGTCGCCGGGATCCTCGAGCGGGCCGCCGCGGAGCTCCGGACGAAGCTCACCCGCGTGACGCGGTCGATGCCGAAGGGCCACCCGGCGGCCGAGATCCTCGCCGCCGCCGCCGGCTTCGACGCCGACCTGATCGTCGTCGGCGCGCGCGGGCTCGGCGGCATGAAGCGGCTGCTGCTCGGCAGCGTGTCCGAGCGCGTGCTCCGTGACGCCCGATGCCCGGTATTGATCGTCAAGGGCCTCCGCCGGGACTGACGTCCGCCGAGGCGACCGCGCGGCTCCTGCGCTGGGGACCGAACGAGCTCGCCCCGCCGCGGCGCTTCGAGAACCTGCGCCAGCTCGCCGCCTGGTTCGCGAGCCCGCTCATCGTCATCCTCTTCCTCGCGAGCGCGGCGTCCGCCGCGTTCGGCCAGCTCTGGAGCTCGGCGGTCATCGCGCTCATGATCCTGCTCGGCGTCGCGCTGAACTTCACCCAGGCGTACCGCTCCCAGGTCGCGGCGCAGCGGCTCCGCGAGCGGGTCGCCCAGCGGGCGACCGTCGTTCGCGACGGCGTCGCGCGCGAGATCATGGTCCGCGAGGTCGTTCCCGGCGACGTGGTCCACCTGGCGGCCGGCGACCTCGTGCCCGCCGACGGGCGGCTCGCCTCGGCCAAGGACCTCTTCCTCAACGAGGCCGCGCTGACCGGCGAGTCGCTGCCCGTCGAGAAGCACGGCACCGCCGCCGTCCTGCGCGGGACCTCGGTCGTGAGCGGCGTCGGCGTCGCGGTCGTCGAGCGAACGGGGGCGGCCACGGAGTTCGGCCGCGTCGCGGCCCAGCTCGTCGGCCGGCCGCCGGAGACCGAGTTCGAGCGGGGCACGCGGCGCTTCGGGTTCCTGATCCTCCAGGTCGTGATCTTCCTGGTGCTGTTCGTCTTCCTCGTGAACGCGCTGTTCCGCCGCGACCTGCTCGAGTCGTTCCTCTTCGCCGTGGCGCTGGCGGTCGGGCTCACGCCCGAGCTCCTGCCGATGATCGTCTCGGTCACCCTCGCGAGCGGCGCGGTCCGCATGGCGAAGAAGGGGGTCATCGTCAAGCAGCTGGCGGCAATCGAGAACTTCGGCAGCATGGACGTGCTGTGCAGCGACAAGACGGGGACGCTCACGCGGGGCGAGATCGTCGTGGACCGGCACGTGAACCTTCGCGGCAACAACGACGAGGAGGTGATCCGCCTCGCCGCGCTCAACAGCGCCTTCCAGACCGGACTCAAGAGCCCCATGGACGAGGCGATCCTGCGCCACGAGCATCCAGCGGCCTCGGCGTACGCCCGCGTGGACGAGATCCCCTTCGACTTCTCGCGGCGCCGGCTCTCGGTCGTCGTGGAGGACGGCGGCGCGCGGCTCCTCGTCACCAAGGGGGCGCCGGAGAGCGTGCTGCCCATCTGCGCGCGGGTGCGGCTCGACGGGGCGGAGACGGCGCTCGACGCGCCGCTCCTGGCCGATGCTGACGCGCTCTTCCGGCGGCTGTCCTCGGAGGGCTACCGAGTGCTCGCCGTCGCGTCGCGGGCCGTCCCGCGGCAGACCGCGTACGCGGTCGCCGACGAGCGCGAGCTGACGCTCGCGGGCTTCGCGGCCTTCCTCGACCCGGCGCGCGAGGACGTGGAGGAGACGCTCGCGGCGCTGCGTGAGGACGGGATCGAGGTGAAGATCCTCACCGGCGACAACGAGCTCGTCACCCGGCGGATCTGCGGGCAGGTCGGCCTCGCGACCGGCGAGATCGTGCTGGGCGCCGACGTGGACCGGATGTCCGACCCCGCGCTCGCCGCGGTCGCCGAGCGCACGACGGTCTTCGCGCGCGTGTCGCCCACCCAGAAGAACCGCATCATCCTGGCGCTCCGCGCGCGCGGCCACGTCGTCGGCTGCGTGGGCGACGGGATCAACGACGCGCCGGCGCTCCGGAGCGCCGACGTCGGGATCTCGGTCGAGAACGCCGTGGACGTGGCGCGGGACGCGGCCGACATCATTTTGCTGGAGAAGGGGCTCCACGTGCTCCACGACGGGGTAGTGGAGGGACGGCGGAGCTTCGGCAACATCATGAAGTACGTGCTGATGGGCACGAGCTCGAACTTCGGCAACATGCTCAGCATGGCGGCGGCGACGCTCTTCCTGCCGTTCCTGCCGATGCTGCCGCTCCAAATACTGCTGAACAACTTCCTCTACGACCTCTCGCAGGTCGCGATCCCGTCTGACCGCGTGGACCGCTCGTACCTGGTCAAGCCCAAGCGCTGGAACGTCGCCTTCATCCGGCGTTACATGCTCGTGATCGGCCCGATCAGCTCGCTCTACGACCTCTTGACCTTCTGGGTGATGCTCGCGCTCTTCCACGCGGACGAGCGGCTCTTCCACACGGGCTGGTTCGTCGAGTCGCTGGCCACCCAGACGCTCGTGATCTTCGTGATCCGCACGGCCAGGCGTCCCTGGGAGAGCCCGCCGAGCCGCGCGCTCGCGGCGGGCGTCGGTGGCTCCGTGCTGGCGGGCGCCCTGCTGCCGTTCACGCCGCTGGCCGCATGGCTCGGCTTCGTGCCCCTCCCGCCGCTCTTCTTCGTCGTGCTCGTCGCCATGATCGTGACCTACCTCGGGCTCGTCGAGGCCGTGAAGCGCTGGTTCTACCGCCGTTATCCGCCGTAGGCCGAGAGGAGATGCTGGCCATGACTGCCAAGCTCGCGATCCGCCAGATCCTGTTCCCGACCGACTTCTCCGACGCCTCCCGCGCCGCCGGGGAAACGGCCGCCGACCTCGCGCGGCAGTTCGGCGCGCGCCTGCACGTGCTCCACGTCGTTCTGCCGGTCACCGATCCGGCGCCGGCGCCCGCGGCGCTCCGGGCCGTGGCGGACGAGCTCGGGCGCGGGCTGCCGCTCGTCACGGCGGTCGCCTCCGGGCTCGCGGCGCGCCAGATCGTCGCCTACGCGCGCAAGAACGCCGTCGATCTCGTCGTGCTCGGCACGCACGGACGCACGGGGGTGTCGCACGTGCTGCTCGGCAGCGTCGCGGAGGCGGTCGTGCGCCGCGCGCCGTGCCGCGTGCTCACCGTGCCGGCCGTGCTGCCGGCCGCGCCGGCCGCCACGCGGGCGGAGGCCCCGGCGGCCGAGGAGATGGCGTCATGCCTGGTATGCGGCGTCGCGACGAACGACGAACTCATCTGCGAGGCCTGCCGGGCGAAGATCCGCGGCGAGGCGCTCGGCCGGAAGCTCAGGGACGAGCGCGCCGGCCGCTGACCCCGCGGGCCGGGGCGCGGGGCCCTGCTCGACCACGTCAGCACTCAGAGCGAGAGATCGATCCGTTCGGTTGCCGGCGCCGCGACGCCCAGAAGCTACGGGTCTCGCAGGGCCCCGCGCCCCGGCCCGCGCGCTCGGCGGCGCCGCGACGTCAGCGGGCGGGCGGCGGGGGCACGACGGGCATCCGCACCCGCCACCACATGTTGGCCACGAAGAGCGCGGCGCCGGCGAGCTGGCCGAGCCCGCCGAGCGTGATGAGGACGCGGAGCGCGGGCGCTCCCGTGAGCCCGGCGCCGAGCTCGGCGAGCGCGCGCAGCGCCGTCGCGCCGGTCATCAGCCAGTAGACGGCCTCGGCGAGCTCGGGCCGGTAACGCGTGTCGTCTCTGGCCGGCCGCGGGAACATCCACGTCGCCACGCCCATCACGAGCATCAGCATGAAGCCCACGAGGAGGAGGTGGACGTGCGCCGTGATGAAGAGCCGCGGCGGGTAGCTCCCCGGCACGAACTCGCCGACGCTCGCCCCGCCACCGAGGAGGAGCCCCGTGACGAGGAAGACGAAGCTCGTCTTGATGTAGCGGCGGATGAGCGGTGGCACGGTCCTACCCGCGGAGCGAAAGCCCGAGCGCGACGATCCCGAGCGCCACGAGCACGTTGAGGCGCGCCACCCAGGAGGCGCGCACGCGCAGCGCCGGATCGGCGCCCGGAACGCCGGCGCGGGGGCCCAGGACGAAGTCGTGCACGACGCACAGGATGAGCGCCAGGACGACGAGCGCGAGCTTCGCCTGGAAGCGGTGGCTCGCGAGGAAGATCGGGAAGAGCCAGAGGTTGCCAAGCCCGGTGAGGACGAGGAATCCCAGCGCGATCCAGCCGTGACCGGGACGAGCACGAGCGCGATGAAGAGCGAGCCGCCGATCCAGGTGATGGCGGCGAGCACGTGGATCCAGCGCAGCAGGAGCGACACGGCTCAGCGCTCGCCCTCCGCGAGCGCGGTGAGGGCGTCCACCTCCTTCAGGACGAAGTGCCCCTCCTCGTCCTGGAGGAGCCCGTCCTTCAGCCAGCGGCTGACGATGCGGATCGTCGTCTCCACCGTGGTGCCCGTCATGTCGGCCAGGCTCTGCCGCGTCAGGTGGAAGGGCACCGCCATGCCCTGCTTCACCTTCGTCCCTTCGCGCGCGAGGCGGAGCAGCGTCGCGGCGAGCCGCGCCTCGACGGGATCCACCGCGAGCGACTTCACCGAGTCGTGCGCCGCGCGAAGCCGGCGGCTGATCATGAGCGCCATCTCCTTGATGAGCGCCGGATGACGTTCGGCGAGCGCGACGATCGGCGCCTGCGGGATCTTCACGACGGCGCTCGGCTCGGTCGCCTGGGCGGACGCGGGGTAGGGGCGCTGCTCGATCACGGCGACGCCGCCGAACGGCTCGCCGGGCCCGAGAATCTCGAGGACCACGTCCTTGCCGGTGCGCGAGTGCTTGAGGATCTTCACGCGGCCGGAGCGCACGACGCAGAACCAGAGCGCGGG
>JBGPIS010000117.1:0-7250 GCA_041484965.1 Methylomirabilia bacterium | reverse complement strand
CGGGCGAGCGCGAGCGGCCAGAAGGCCGCGCCCTGCGCGTGCATGCCCGCGACGTCGGCCGGCGGCGGCGCGGCGGGCCCCGTCACGGTGATCTCGGCGAGCCCGCGCTTTCGATCGGTCACGCAGGCGACGGTGCTGTAGGCGATGCGGTCACGCTCGATCGTGCGGCCGAGCGGCGTCAGCGCGATCCCCTTGGCGTCCGCCGGGCGGTCGGTGCGCGCCGCGGCTTCCCGGGCGCGCTGCCGGACGACCGCGTCGAGCTTCGAGCGCGGCACGACCTCGTCCACCAGTCCCCACTCGACGGCGCGCTGGCCCTTCACGCCTTCCTCGGTGGTGCAGAAGAAGTCGGCGCGGTCGCGGCGCACGCGCCGCTTGTCCACGAGGCGCGTGAGCCCGCCGGTGCCCGGCAGGACGGCGAGGAGCGGCACCTCGGGAAGCGAGACCGCCGTATTCCCGTCGTCGACCATGAGAATCCAGTCCGTCGCCAGCGCGAGCTCGTAGCCGCCGCCCGCGCACGGGCCGTTGACGGCCGTGAGGTACGTCTGGCGCGACTCCGCCGTCGCCTCCTCGATCGCGTTGCGGGTCTCGTTCGTGAACTTGCAGAAGTTCACCTTCCACGCGTGCGCCGACTGAGAGAGCATCTTGATGTTGGCGCCGGCGCAGAAGACGCGCTCCTTGGCCGAGGTGACGACGACCGCGCCGACCTCCGGGTGCTCGAACCGGAGCCGCTGGACCGCGTCGTAGAGCTCGACGTCCACGCCGAGGTCGTAGGAGTTGAGCTTGAGCTCGTAGCCGGGCCGCAGCCCGCCGTCCTCCCGGACGTCCATCGCGAGCGTCGCCACCGGCCCGTCCACGCGGAGCTTCCAGTGCCGGTACCGGGCGGGCTCCGTGCGGAAGTCGACCTGCACGCGGTCGGTGCCGTCAGCCATGGTCACCTATCCCAGAATGACCCAGAGTGCCTGGGCCTGTCTTGCGCCGAGGTTGTCCCAGCCGTGTGGCGTGCCGCCGTCGAGGAGCGCGCTGTCGCCCGCTTCGAGCACGTGCCGGTCGCCGTTGTAGTGGAGCGCGACCTTCCCCTGGAGCACGTAGAAGAGCTTCATCTGGCCCGGCTTGATGACGACCTTCTCGGTGGTGACGCCGCGCGACCGGGGCCCGAGCGTGGACACCACGGCGCGGATCTTTCCCTGGAAGAGCCCGGCGCCCAGCACGGCCCAGCGCTCGGACGCCCCGTCGAAGCTGACGACCGGGTAGTCCTTCTTGCGCGACACGACGATGCTTCCCGCAGCCTGGCCGTCGAAGAGCGACGCGATCGGCACGCCGAGCGCCGCGGCGACCCGGCCGAGCGTGTTGAGCGAGGGCGTGAGCCGCCCCGACTCGATCTGCGACACCATGCTCGGCGTGAGGTCCGCCTTCTCGGCGAGCTGGCGCTGCTGGAGCTCTCGCTCCGCGCGGAGGTGCTTGATGCGCCCGCCGAGCGCGGTCACGCGACCTCCTCGACGGAGCGCCCGTCTCGGTCGAGCCCCGCGAGCGCGCGGAGCGCCCGGGCGACGAAGACGCGCGTCATCTTCTTCCGGTAGGGATGCGTGAAGTCCGTGTTGTCGAGCGGCTTGGACGGCCCCGCGGCGAGGTCCGCCACGCGCGCGATCAGCTCGGGCGTGAGCCGCTCGCCCACCAGCGCGGCGGCCGCGGCGGCGGCCGGCCGGGGCGTCGAGGCGATGGCGCCGAGGACGATCCGCGCCTCGCGGACGACCGCGCCGTCCATCCGCGCGGCGACGGCGACGCCCAGGACCGGGAAGTCGAACGAGCCGCGACGGCGCAGCTTGAGGTACGCCGATCTCCATCCGTCCGCGGGCGGCAGCAGGACGTCCGCGAGGATCTCACCGGGCTGCTTCGCGAGGTACTCGATGCCGTCGTCCCGGTAGAGCGTCTCGATCGGCACCGTGCGCTCGCCCGCTGCGCCGACGAGCCTCACGCGCGCGCCGAGGCTCCAGAGCACGGGCGCCGTATCCGAGGAGGAGACGGCCCAGCACCGGGGGCTCTTGGGCGCGACCAGGCAGATGTCGCCGTCCTTCTTCATGCAGAAGCCGACCGCCTTCCGCCACTCGTAGGACTGGTTGTAGTAGTTGCAGCGCGTGTCGACGCAGACGTTGCCGCCGAGCGTCCCCATGTTGCGGAGCTGCGGCGACGAGACGAGGCCGGCGGCGGTCGCGAGCGCCGGATAGCGAGCGGCGATCTCCTGGTGCGCGGCCACGGTCGAGAGCGTCGTGGCGGCGCCGATCGTGAGGCCGTCGCGCGCGCCGCCGCGAACGCCCTGGAGCTCGCGGATCGCGCGGAGGCCCACGAGCACCTTCGGCTCGAACTGCCGCCGCTTCATGTTCGGGTAGAGGTCGGTCCCGCCGGCGACCAGCATGGCGTCGGTGCCGTGCTCGGCCATCGCGCGAGCCGCGTCGCCGAGCGTGCGCGGCACCAAATAGGTGAACGGAGGGAGCCTGATCATGACGCGAATGGGCGGACGGCGATGGCGTCGGCGGGCTGGCCGAACGCGGACTCGACCGCCAGCGGCGCCTTGAACGTGAAGAGCGGGATCTTCTCGGGTCCGACGCGCGACGGCTTGCCCTGGCGCCGGAGCTCCAGCCCTTTCAGGATCATCTCGGGCGAGATCGGCACCTCGTCGCACCGCACGCCCACCGCGTGGTAGATCGCGTTGGCGATCGCCGGGATCACGGGCAGGAGCGGGCCCTGCCCCGCCTCCTTGGCGCCGAACGGGCCCTCCGGGTCGTCGGTCTCGACGAGCAGGGTGTGGATCTCGGGCGTCTCGAGCGTCGTCGGGCTCTTGTAGTCGAGCATGGACGGCTGCTTGTGCAAGCCCTCGCGGAAGACCTGGCCCTCCATGAGCGCCTCGCCGATGCCCATGTAGACGGAGCCCTCGACCTGGCCCTCGACGAGCAGCGGGTTGAGCGCGCGGCCGATATCATGCCCGATCCACACGTCGTGCAGTTCGATCTCCCCCGTTTCCTCGTCGACGCTCAGCTCCACCACGCACGCGGAATACGAATAACAAGGCGAAGGCCCCACGCCGCCGCCCTTGAACTTCCCCGCCCGCTTCGGCGGCGCGTACGACCCCGCGAACGCGAGCACGCCGTGCATCGCTTCGGCCAGCTCGACCGCCTGCGCGAACGTGACCGCCTTCTCCCACTGCTCCGGCACGCCCACCTTCCGGTCCTTGAACGCGAGCTCGCCCGGGCCGACCTCGAGCTTCTGCGCCACCGCCTTGGCGATGACGTTCCGGAGCCGCTCGGCGGCCTGGATCGCGGCCATGCCGCACATGAGCGTCACGCGCGAGGAGTAGGAGCCCAGATCCACGGGCGTGAGGCTCGTGTCGGCGGGATGGACGTGGACGTCCTTCGGCTCGATGCCGAGGACTTCCGCCGGCAGGTACGCGAGGATCGAATCCGAGCCCTGGCCGATGTCGGTCGCGCCGCAGAGGACCGATACCAGGCCGCTCCGGTCGGCGCGGAGGACGACGCCCGAGTGCGGCATGCTGTTCCAGTAGATCGCCGTGCCCGCGCCCGTCATGTAGGCGGAGGCCGCGATGCCGACGCCGCGCCTTTTTTCGGAGGTGGAAGCCGGCGCTCGAAGCCGCCAGCCACGCCACTTGGTCCGCCAGCCCGACGCCTCCACCACGCGGTCGATGCACTCGCCGAGGCCGATCGTCGTCACCGTGAGGTGGTTGGCGGTCTTGGTGAAGGGCTCGGCGACGATGCGCTTGCGCATCTCCGCGGGATCGAGACCGAGCTGCTCCGCCGCCTTATCGATCTGGCACTCGAGGGCGAACCGCGGCTGCGGCGTGCCGTGGCCGCGCTTGGGACCGCACGGCGGCTTGTTCGTGAAGATGCGCGCGCCCTCGAACTTGTACACCGGCATCTTGTAGGTCACCGGGTTGATGACGCCCGTATAGAAGGTCGAGGCCACGCCGTAGGAGCCGTAGGCACCGCCGTCGAGCCACGTCTTGAGGTGGCAGCCCGTGATGTCCCCCTGCGTCGTGAAGCCGGTCTTGAGCCACATGAGCACCGGGTGCCGCCCGCGGTGGATGTAGAAGACCTCCTCGCGCGTGCACGCGATCTTCACCGGACGCCCGGTGAGCTGCGAGAGCCGGCAGGCCGCGATCTCGTGGGCAAAGGGGTCGAGCTTGCCGCCGAAGCCGCCGCCGACGGCCGCGGCGACGACGCGGATGTGCGCGGCGGGCAGATCGAGGATCTTCGCGAGGAGCCGGTGGACGTAGTGCGGCGTCTGGGTCGAGGACCAGAGCGTGAGCTTGCCGTCCGGCCCCGCGTGGGCGACCGCCGCGTGCTGCTCCATCGGAAGATGCGTGTTGCCCTCGTAAAAGAACACGTCCTCGCGAACGAGATCGGCCCTGGCAAAGGCCGCCTCCACGTCCCCGAACTGGAGTGCCACGTTCTTGTGGACGTTCGGGCCGTCCCCGTACTCGTGGATGCGGACCTCCGGATGGGCCAGCGATTCCTCCATGGACATGAGCGCGCGCAGCGGCTCGTACTCCACCTCGATCAGCCGGCACGCGCGCTCCGCGGTCTCCTCGTCCACGGCGGCGACGGCCGCCACCGCGTCGCCGACCATCCGGACCTTCTCGGTGCAGAGCGCTTCCTCGTCCTGCGAGACGGGCAGGATCCCGAACTTCACGCGCGGGAGATCGGCGCCCGTGATGACGGCGTACACCCCCGGCAGCTCGCGGGCGCACGCCGTGTCGATCCGCCTGATGAGCGCGTGGGCGTGCGGCGAGCGCAGCAGCTTGCCGTAGGCCATGCGCGGCAGGAAGAGGTCGTCCGCGTACTTGGTCTCGCCCACCACCTTCGCCCACGCGTCGATCTTCGGAAGCGGCCGGCCGATCACCGTGAAGTCGTGCTTTCCCTCGGAGGGGGGCTTCGCCCCCCTTCCGAACCACCCCCCGTCGATGGCGCGGGCGGAGCCCGCGCTCGAACCGCCCGGTGCCTCGCTCATCGCGGAACACCAGTTAGGAGGGCGGCCAGCTCGACGGCGTCAAGGATCTTCGTGTAGCCCGTGCAGCGACAGAGGTTGCCGGCGAGCGCCTCCTTGATCTCCTGGCGCGTGGGGTTCGGCCGCTCGACCAAGAGCGCCTGAGCGGTGAGGAGGATGCCCGGCGTGCAGTAGCCGCACTGCGCGGCGCCGAGCTCGGCGAACGCCTGCTGGAGCGGGTGGAGGCGCCCGCCCTCGGCCATCCCCTCGACCGTGGTGATCTCGCAGCCGCCGAGGTCCGCGGGCAGGGCCAGGCACGAGAGCACGGGCTCGCCGTCGACCAGCACCGTGCAGGTCCCGCACTCCCCGAGCTCGCAGCCGTGCTTGGTCCCGATGAGGCCGAGGTCCTCCCGGAGCACCTCGAGGAGGGTCTTGTGGACCGGGGCCAGCACCTCGTGGGTCTCGCGGTTGATGCTCAGGGAGAGCCGCGTCTTCATCCGCACTCCTGCCCCGGGGGCGGTTAATCAGGGATTAATGACACTTCGAAAATACTGAATCGGGGCGGGGGCTGTCAAGAGGGTCCGACCGCGTAAGATACCGGCCATGCCCCACCTCAAGACCGACGACCGCGTGCGGATCTACTACGAGGAGCACGGGGGCGGGACGCCCCTCGTGCTCGCCTACGGCATCGGGGGCAACACGAAGATGTGGGACGTCAACATCCAAGGCCTCGCCGCCCGCCACCGCCTCGTCCTCTGGGAGCCGCGCGGCCACGCGCGCTCCGACAGCCCGGAGGATCCGGCGAAGTACTCGTTCTGGCGCTGGGCGCTCGACCTCAAGGCCGTGCTCGACCATCTGGGCCTCCGCCGGGCGCACGTGGGCGGCCTCTCGCTCGGCGCGGGGATCGCGACGCGCTTCGCCCTCGCCTTCCCGTCGCGCGTCCGGTCGCTGGTCGTCACCAACTCGTCGTCGGCGTCGGGCCTGCCGCTCTCCTGGCAGAACGTCGTCATGCGGGCCCGCTCGATCGAGATCGCGCTGACCCAGGGCATGGACGCGATGGCCGAGTTCGCGATGACGGCGAACCCGAACGTGTCGGAGCGGCTGGCGCTGGACCCGGGCGCCAAGGCGGAGTTCTACGAGGAGTACCGCCAGCTGGTACCGATCGGCTACGCGAACTCGCTGCGCGCGCTCATCGCGATGGACCACATCACGGACCAGCTCCCGCGCCTCAAGATGCCGGTCTTGCTCATCGGCGGCGATCGCGATCCGTCGCTCGGGCCCATGAAGGTGATGCACCGGAAGATCCGCGGCTCGAAGCTCGTCGTCCTGTCGCCGGCGAGCCACTTCGCCAACCGCGACCAGCCGGAAGCGTGGAACCGCCTCGTCCTCGACTTCCTCGCGAAGGTCGACGCGAAGCGGTAACGCGTTCAGACTTCCAGCCACTCCTTACGCACGGCGGTGTTCGCTTTGAGCTCCTCCGGCGTGCCCTGGAACACGATGCGGCCGTGGCCCATGACGTAGAGGCGGTGGCTGATCCGCAGCGCGATCGTCAGCTTCTGCTCGACCAGCAGGATCGAGATGCCGCGCCCGGCGATTTGCGCGAGGAGACCGGCGACCAGCTCGACCATCTTCGGGGCCAGCCCTTCCGTCGGCTCGTCGATCATGATCAGCTCCGGGTCGCCCATCAGCGTCCGGCAGATCGTCAGCATCTGCTGCTCGCCGCCGGACAGCACGCCGCCGAGCGCGTCGGCGCGCTCGCGCAAGAGCGGGAACAGCTCGAACATGTCCTCCATGGACCAGCGCCCGGTCGGCGTCGTCGATTTCATGCCGAGCAGGAGATTCTCGCGCACCGTCAGGCCGGGGAAGATGTCGCGATTCTCGGGCACGTAGCCGAGCCCCTTATGGGCGATCTCGTGCGGCTTCAGGCCGGCGACCTCTTCGCCGCGGAAGACGATCGAACCCTGCGGAGGCACGTCGCCCATGATCGCCTTGATCGTCGTCGAGCGCCCGACGCCGTTGCGGCCGAGCAGGCTGACGATCTCGCCGGCGCCGACGTCGAACGTGACACCCTGGAGGATGTGGCTCTTGCCGTAATACGCGTGCAGGTCCCTGACGTGCAGCATCAGTGGGCGGTGCCGAGATAGGCTTCCTGGACGGCCGGGTTGGTGCGGATCCGGTCCGGCGTGTCGGTGGCGATGACCTCACCGTAGACCAGCACCGAGATGCGGTCGGCGAGATTGAACACGACGCCCATGTCG
>JBGPIS010000116.1:0-7252 GCA_041484965.1 Methylomirabilia bacterium | reverse complement strand
GGGCAGACCGTCGACCTTCTCCGCCCGGCGGTATTCGAGGAGGATGGTTTGCCCCTCGATCCACCCGAGCTCGCGCAGGCCCTGCCGTAGCCCTTCGATCTGCGGCCCGAGCGCGGCGCCGGTCCCACTCGTGAGGATGCCCACGCGGGGGATCTTCTGTGACTGCTGCGCGACGGTTGGGCATGGCGCCAACAGGGTGCTGAATCCAAGGGCGGCAACGAGGATGAGGCCTCGGGTCATCGGAGCCTCCGGAGGCCAACCGTAGCGCCCGTGACGTGCAAGGTCAAGGACGCCTCGAGGGGGCGCACTTGGTGTATGATGCCGCCTCATAACCGCGTCCTGCGCAGGCTTTCAACGAAGAGAGGAGCGCCTCATGACTGGTCGACTCTCGAAGCTAATCGCGGTCCTCGCCGTCGCGCTGTTCGCTGCCGCCGCCGCCGCCCCCGCCGCGGCGCAGCAGCCCGTCACGCTGGTCGGCGCCGTGCAGTTCAACGACGACCACGCCTTCAACAAGACGCTGCTCAAGTTCGAGGAGCTGGTGAAGAAGTATTACGGCAAGCCCGTCAACTTCAAGCTCCACCGGAACAGCGAGCTCGGACTCGAGAAGGACTACTTCGCGTTCATGAGCCAGGGCCTGTCGGTCGACTACGCGGTCGTCGCGCCCTCGCACATGTCCACCTTCTCCAAAGCCGCGCCGATCATGGACATGCCGTTCTTCTTTCGGGACCTCGCCCACTGGAACAAGGTGCTGGACGGCGACGCGCTCCAGCCGATCGCCGACGATGTCCTGAAGAAGGCCGACGTCATGCTCATCGGCTACGCCGGCGGCGGCGTGCGCCACATCATCGCGCGGAAGCCCGTGCGCAACATGGCGGAGCTGAAGAACCTCAGTATCCGTGTGATGGGCGCGCCGATCCAGACGCGCATCTTCCAGGCGATCGGCGCCGCGCCGACGGTCATCGCCTACAACGAGGTCTACAACGCGATCCAGACGGGCGTGATCCAGGGCGCCGAGAACGAGGCTGCCGGCCTCGAGCAGATGAAGTTCTACGAGGTCGGTCCCGAGATCTCGCTGACCTCGCACGCGATCACGATCCGCCCACTCTGCTTCAGCGGCAAGACGTTCAAGCGACTCCCCAAGGACCTCCAGGAGGCGATCGTCAAGGCCGGCAAGGAGGCAGGCGCCTACGGCCGGCAGGTGGAGTCCACCGAGGACGCGGCGCGGCTCGCGCGACTGGAGAAGGATGGCAAGCTCCGGACCCACGTCTTCACCGAGCGGGCGACGCTCCTCGAGCTGGCCGAGCCCGTGAAGCAGGCGTACGCCAAGGAAATCGAGGCAGACAAGGTGCTGGCGCGCGTCAACACGACCAAGTAGTGAAGCGCGTCCTCGACGCGTATTACCGGCTGCTGCGGCTCGCGATCACGGTGCTGATGGGCGCCATCCTGGTGCCCGTCAGCATGCAGATCTTCTCGCGCTACGTCGGCCTCATCCCCCGGTACATCTGGACCGAGGAGGTGGCCCGGTTCTGCTTCATCTGGATCATCATGATCGGCTCGATGATCGCCGTCCGCGATGCGACGCACTTCGAGGTGGACGTCCTGCCGAGGCCCCGCACGGAGCGCGGGCGCGCGATCGCCCGGCTCGTCGTCGACGGCTTCATGCTCGTCATGGCCCTCGTGTTCGTCCGCTACGGCTGGGACTTCGCCGCCTTCGGCTGGGAGCAGAACTCCGAGCTGACCGGCATCAACATGATCTTCATCCACCTCGCGTTCCCCCTCGCCGGCGTGACGTGGACGCTGTTCATCGGCGAGAAGATCGTCGCGGCGGTGGGGACCCTGCGGGGACGCCGGTCATGACGCCCGGCGAGGTCACGGCGATCATGTTCGGCACCTTCGCCGTGCTCATCGTCCTGCGCGTGCCCGTCTCGTTCTCGCTCGGCCTCGCGTGCGTGCCCATCCTGGCCCTCGAGGAGCGGCTGACTCCGATCCTGCTGGTCACGGAGACGGCGAAGTCGTACAACGCGTTCATCCTCCTCGCCGTGCCCTTCTTCCTGCTCGCCGCCAACGTCATGAACGCCGCCGGCATCACCGAGCGGCTGGTGGACTTCACGAAGACGATGGTCGGGCACTTCCGCGGCGGCCTCGGGCACGTCAACGTCGTCGCGGCGATGATCTTCGCGGGCATCTCAGGGTCGTCGACGGCCGACGCCGCCGGCGAGGGCGCGCTCATCATTCCCGCGATGCGGCGGCAGGGCTACGACGCGAGCTTCAGTGTCGCCCTCACCGCCTGCGCGTCGGTGATCGGCGTCATCATCCCGCCCAGCATCCTGATGGTCGTGTGGGGCGGCGTCATGTCGGTGTCGATCGGCGGACTCTTCCTCGCGGGGTTCGTGCCGGGCGTCCTGATCGGGCTCTCGCAGATGGGCGCCGTCTACGTCTACGCGCGTGTCCGGAACTACCCGGTCTACGCGCGCGCCTCGCTCCGCGAGTTCTTCACCTCGCTCGGGCGTGCCTCCGTCGCGATGCTCTCGCCCGTGATCGTCGTGGGCGGGGTGGTGGGCGGCTTCGTGACGCCGACCGAGGCCTCGGTGCTGGCGGTGCTGTGGTCGCTCGGGGTGGGCCTGTTCGTCTACCGGTCGCTCCCGTTCCGGGAAGTGCCGGCCGTCCTCTACGAGACGGCGCGGCTGGCGTCGATCTCGCTCTTCTGCATCGGTACGGCCTCCGCCTTCGGCTGGCTGCTCGCCTACCACCAGATCCCGAAGGCGGTCGTGGAGTGGCTGACGCCCTTCGCCGTCGACGTGCAGGCGACCGGCTTCATCGTCGCGTTCATTTTCCTCGTGATCGGCTGCTTCATCGACGCGGTGCCAGCCATCATCATCCTCGGGCCGCTACTGGCCCCGCTCGCGCAGCACGTGGGCATGCATCCGATCCACTTCGCCATCATCGGCGTCGTCTCGATGGCGTTCGGCCTCGTCACGCCGCCCTACGGGCTCTGCCTGCTGATCACCTGCGCCCTCGCGCGGATCACGGTGCGGGACGCGATCCTGGACGTCGTCATCATCCTGATTCCGATGCTCCTGGCACTCGCGCTGATCATCCTGTTCCCGGGCGCGATCCTGGCGCTCCCGCGCTTCTTCATGCCGAAGTTCGTCTAGGGCTAGACGGCGTCCTCGGCCCGGAGCCGGCGGATCTCGTCGTCGCCGTACCCCGCCTCGCGCAGGATCTCGTCCGCGTGCTCGCCGGCCATCGGCGGTAGGCGGCGCACGGTCGCGCGGCCCGTGGAGAGCTCGAGCGGGAAGCGCAGGAGCTTGACCGGCCCCGCCACTGGATGCTCGACCTCCTCGACCGCGTCCGCCGCGCGCACCGCGGGGTCGGCGAACGTCTCGGCGTGGGTCTGGATCGGCGCGACCCAGACGCCCTGCGGGACGAGACGCTCGACCCACTCGGCGGTCGTCCGGGTCCGGATCACCGGCTCGAGCAGCCGCGCCACCGCCTCGCGCGCGTCGAAGTTCCAGGTGACCGTCGCGTACGGCCGGAGCTCGGCGAGGGGAAGCGCCTCGGCGAGCTCCCCGAGCGGCGTCATCGAGAGCACGAGGTGGCCGTCCCGGGTCGCGTAGACGCCGTAGGGCGGCGGGTGGAACATGCTCGCGAGCCCCGTCGGGCTCTTGTCCAGGCGCGCGCCGTTCAGGAAGTAGGAGACGATCTCGAGCTGGAGGTCGAGCGCCGCCCTCAGCATGGTGACTTCGACGTGGAGCCCTTGGCCGGTGCGCGCGCGCTCGAGCAGCGCGGCGAGCACGCCCATGGCCAGGAGGGCGGCGCTGTGCTGGTCGATCACGGCGGTGCCGACCGGCGTCGGCGGGTGCCCGGCGCGTCCGGAGATGTGGGCGAGGCCCGAGAACGCCTGCATCAGGAGGTCCTGGCCGGGGCGGTCGCGGTAGGGGCTCGACTCGCCGTAGCCGGACGCGGAGACGTAGATGAGGCGCGGGTTCAGCGCCCTGGCGGCATCGGCGTCGAGGCCGAAGCGCTGCATCACGCCAGGGCGGAAGTTCTGCACGAGCACGTCCGCGCGCTCGACGAGGCGGCGCGCGACGGCCTGGCCGCCCGGGGTCTTGAGATCGAGCGTGAGGCTCCGCTGGTTCCGGTGGGCCAGCAGGTAGAAGACGCTCACACCGTTGAGATAAAGGTTGCTGCCCGACCAGTGGCGCTCCCAGGCCGCGCCGCCGCGGGGCTCGATCTTGACGACGTCGGCGCCGAGGTCGGCGAGGAACTGGACGCCCGAGGGCCCGAGCAGGAACTGCGTGAAGGAGAGGACGCGGACGCCCGAGAGGACCGCCAGCGGCGGCCGCGCCTCCACTACTCGACGACCTTGAGGATGTGCGTGGCGGCGGCGACCACCTCGCCGCGCTCGGTCGTGCACGTCACGCGCGCGAACGTCTTCAGCGCCGCCGCGTCCCGCTCCACGATCTCGTAGGTCACCGTCACCGTGTCGCCGAGGAAGCACGGGGCGGGGAAGCGGATCCGGTCGTAGCCGTAGGACACGATCGTGCCCGGCAGGTCGGTGATGATCTTCGACGAGGCCTGCGACATGAGGCCGACGAGCAGCGCGCCGTGGGCGATGCGCCGCCCGTACTTGGTCTTCCGCATGTACTCTTCGTCCACGTGGTTGGGCGAGAGATCCCCCGTGAGCCCGGCGAACAGGTAGACGTCGGACTCGGAGACCGTCTTCCTCACGGTGACCTTCCGGCCGACCGTCAGCGCGGCGAACGCGTCTTTGCCCGTCATGGCGCCTCCCCCGGGTTGTATCATGACCGGCGATGCATCGGGGCCTCCGCCACATCGCGCTGAAGACGCGGGACCTCCGGCGGACCGAGCGCTTCTACCTCGACGTCCTCGGCCTCAAGACGGCGTTTCCCCACCACGGCATGATCTTCCTCGAGACGCCGGGCGGGCGGGACCTCCTGAACTTCGTCGAGACCCGGCGGACGTTCGACCCCGCCGCCGGCGGGCTCGACCACTTCGGCCTGCGCTTCCCGCGTGCCCAATGGCGGCGGGTCTGCGCGCGCGTCAAGCAGGCGGGCGTGAGAATCGGGGGCCGGCGCGGATCGACGTCCATCTACATCGAAGACCCGAACGGCTACACGGTCGAGCTCTACTGCGACTGAGCCCGCCGCTCACCGCGGCGCCGCGAGGAGGACATCGTCCATGGTCAAGCGCGGGTTCCAGGTGCTCAACGCGGGGCCGCTCGCGACCCGCGAGAACGTCGTCGCGGCGGCGCGGCGGGCCGAGGCGCTCGGCTACGACTCGATCGTGGTCACCGACCACATCGTGATCCCGCGCCGCATCGAGTCGCGCTACCCCTACAACGCGACGGGCCGCATCGCCGTGCCGCCCGACGCCGACTACCTCGAGCCCCTCTCGATGCTCTGTTTCCTCGCCGGCGCCACGACGACGATCCGCTTCGCGCCGAGCGTGCTCGTGCTCCCGTACCGGAACCCCGTGCTGACCGCCAAGATGCTGGCGACCATCGACGTGCTCTCGGGTGGCCGGCTCTTCGTCGGCGTGGGCGTCGGCTGGATGCGCGAGGAGTTCGAGGTCATGGGCTCGCCGCCGTTCGCCACGCGCGGCGCCGTCGCCGACGAGTGGCTCCAGCTCTTCGTGAAGCTCTGGACCGAGGACAATCCGGTGTTCGAGGGGACGTTCTACCAGGTGCGCGACATCGGCTGCTTCCCCAAGCCCGTCCAGAAGCCGCACCCGCCGATCTTCGTCGGCGGCAACAGCCGCCCCGCGATCCGGCGCGCCGCGAAGTACGGCCAGAGCTGGCACGCGTTCAGGATTCCCGCCGGGGAGCTCGCCGGCCACGTCGCGTATCTCACCGAGCACGTGAGGGCGAACGGCCGGCCCGCCGCCGCGTGCGGGCTCAGCGTGCGCTACGGCGTGCGCGTGGTCGGCCCGGGCGGCGACGCCACGCGGCGGCCGCCGGAGGAGCCCGGGCGCGTCTTCGTCGGCACGGCGTCCGAGGTCGCCGAGCAGCTCAAGCCGATCGTCGCCCTCGGCCCCACGCACGCGATCTTCGACTGCCGGACGGGCTCGTGGGCGGAGGTGCTGGAGACGATGGAGCGTCTCGCCGACGAGGTGTGGCCGAAGCTCGGCTGACGGAGCCGCGCTGGACGAGCCAGATGCCGGCGGCGACCACCGCGGCGCCCGCGAAGTCGAGCGCGTGGAGCGGCTCGCCGAGGAGCAGCGCGCCGAGGAAGATGCCGAGCACGGGGTTCAGGAAGAAGTAGGCGCTCGCGCGCGTCGCGTCGCCGTGGGTCAGGAGCCAGAACCAGATGAGCATGCCCACCCAGGAGACGCCGGCGATCAGGTAGGCCTGGGACGCGAGGAACGACGGCGTGAATCGTACGGCGTCGAGCGGCTCCCAGAGGACGCTCGGCACCGCCAGCACGAGGCCGGCGACGAGGAGCTGCCCGCCGTTGAGCACGAGGAGGTCCTGCCCCGGCGGGAGGCGCTTGAACACGAGCGTGCCCGCCACGAGGCAGGCGATCGAGAGGAGGATCATCGCCATCGCGGCCGGCTCGTTGTCCGGGCCGATCCGGCTCCACATCACCCCGACGACGCCGGCGAAGCTCGTGAGGAGCCCGACGATCTTGGGGACCGTCAGCCGCTCGCCGAGGACCCACGGGGCGACGAGCGCCAGCATGAGCGGGTTCGTGCTCGCCAGCACCGCGCCCATGCCGGCCGAGAGATGGCGGAGCGCGGCCGCGGTGAGCCCGAGGTAGAGGGCGTAGTTGAGCACGCCGAGGAGCGCGATGGTCCGCCAGCCCGCGAGCCGCGCGGGCAGCGCGGCGCCGCGCCCGCGCGCGATCAGGAGGAGCACGGCCCCTGCGACGATGAAGCGCGACGACATCAGGAACAGGGGCGGGGAGTCGCGGAGCCCGATCTTGACGGCGCTGAAGGCGGACGTCCAGAGCAGAGAGAAAAGGACGGCGAGGGCGGAGTAGCGCAGGGCGACGCGGCTCGGCGGGCGGCGGCTAGAACGTCACCGGCAGCGTCACCGGCGCGTCAGCAGTTCTGGTACTTGGGACTGACGAGCGGCTTCTCGGAGCCGTCGGCCGACCATGTCTTGCGCTCGAGGCCCGCGAGATCCTTGCCGTAGACGTGGATCTCGACGGTGTCGCGCCCCGTCGGGTTGTGCATCGCGTGGACCTCGTCGCCGGGGACGAGGCACGAGACGGCGCCCGGCGTATGGTGC
>JBGPIS010000115.1:0-7285 GCA_041484965.1 Methylomirabilia bacterium | reverse complement strand
CGGGGCGCTGACGGTGCGGCACGACGGCCAGGTCGTCGCCCACGTCCCCGTGGACCTCCTGGCCGACGCGCCGAAGTACGCGAAGCCCACCGCGCGGCCGCCCTGGCAGGACGAGCTCGAGACCTTCGACCCGCTGGCGCTTCCCGAGCCCGCGGACTACGGCCGGGCCCTGCTCGAGCTGATGGGCTCCCCGACGATCGCGTCCAAGGAATGGGCGTTCCGCCAGTACGACCAGCAGGTGGGAATCAACACGCTGGTGCTGCCCGGCTCCGACGCCGCGGTGCTGCGCGTGAAGGGGACCCCCCGGGCGCTGGCCGTGTCCACCGACGGCAACGGCCGCCAGGTGTTCCTCGATCCCCGGTGGGGCGCCGCGATGGCCGTCTGCGAGGCCGCGCGCAACGTTTCCTGCGCCGGAGCCGAGCCCGTCGGCGTGACCGACTGCATGAATTTCGGCTCGCCCGAGCGGCCCGAGATCCTGTGGCAGTTCGTCGAGGCGATCGAGGGCATTTCCCTCGCGTGCCGCGCGCTCGAGATCCCGGTAGTGGGCGGCAACGTTTCCTTCTACAATGAAACCAGCGGCCGGGCGATCCTGCCGACGCCGATCATCGGGGTGGTGGGCGTCCTGGATGACGCCGAGCGGCGCGCGACACAGTGGTTCAAGGGCGGCGGGCACCGGGTGGCGCTCCTCGGGCCGGACGGCGTGAGCCTCGGCGGGAGCGAATATCTCTGGACGGTTCACCGGCGGCTCGCCGGGCGGCTCGCGGCGCTGGATCTCGAGCTGGAGCGTCGGGTGCAGGCGGCGGTGAGGGCGGCGGTGAGGGCGGGGCTCTGCACGGCGACCCACGACTGCTCGGAGGGCGGCATCGCGGTGGCGCTCGCCGAAGGCTGCGTGACGGGCCGCGAGCCGGTCGGGTGTGAGGCGACGCTGCCGGCGGGCGGCCGCGGAGACGCGAGCCTCTTCGGCGAGGGGCCGTCCCGCGTGGTGGTCGCGGTCGAGGGCGGGCGCGTGCGGGAGTTCGAGGCGCTGATGGCGGAATCGGCCATCCCATGGCGCTGGATCGGGACGACGGGCGGTGAGCGGCTCACGCTCCGCGTCGGCACGCGAGCGCTCGTCGATGTCGCGGTGGGCCAGATCGAACGCGCGTGGAGGGGCGGATTTGAACGTCACCTGGCGTGACGACGACCGGTTCCACGACGAGTGCGGCCTCTTCGGGATCTGGAACCACCCGGAAGCCGGCAACGTGACCTATCTCGGCCTCTACGCGCTCCAGCACCGGGGCCAGGAGTCGGCCGGCATCTCGGCCACCGACGGTGCCAGCTTCCACACCGAGAAGGCGATGGGGTGGGTCGCCGACGTGTTCAGCCCCGAGCGCCTGCGCCGCCTGCCCGGGCACCGCGCCATCGGCCACGTGCGCTACTCGACGTCGGGCAGCTCCAACCTCAGGAACGCCCAGCCGATCACCGCGAACACCGCCCGCGGGCCGATCGCGATCGCCCACAACGGCAACCTCACGAACGCCGAGGCGCTCCGGAAGGAGATGGAGCGCGACGGCGCCATCTTCCAGTCGAACTCCGACACCGAGGTGATCCTGCATCTCCTCGCGCACGCGCCGCCGGGCCCGCTCGAGGAGCAGATCACCTGGGCGCTCTCCCGCGTGACCGGGGCGTACTCGCTGTTGATCCTGACGCGCGAGGCGATGTACGCGATCCGCGACCCGTACGGCTTCCGCCCGCTCACGCTCGGACGGCTCGGCGACGCCCGCATCGTCGCCTCCGAGACCTGCGCGCTCGACCTCATGGAGGCCAAGTGGGAGCGCGAGGTCGAGCCGGGGGAGATCCTGATCGTCTCCGACGCCGGCGCCCGCTCCGTCCGGCCGTTCCCACCCGCTGAGCGCCTGCACTGCGTGTTCGAGTACGTCTACTTCGCGCGGCCCGACTCGATCCTCTGGGGGAAGAACGTCCATACGGTCCGGAAGGCGCTGGGCCGCCAGCTCGCGCGCGAGTTCCCGGTCGAGGCGGACATGGTCATCCCCGTGCCCGACTCGGGCACCAGCGCCGCGCTCGGCTACTCCGAGGAGTCGGGCACGCCGTACGAGATGGGGCTGATCCGCAACCATTACGTGGGCCGGACCTTCATCGAGCCCAAGCAGGGCATCCGCCACTTCGGCGTGAAGGTGAAGCTCAACCCGATGCGCGAGGTGCTCGAGGGCCGCCGCGTCGTCGTCGTCGACGATTCCATCGTCCGGGGCACCACGAGCCGCAAGATCGTGAAGATGATGCGGAGCGCCGGGGCGCGCGAGGTTCACATGCGGATCTCGTCCCCGCCGATCCAGTGGCCGTGCTACTACGGCATCGACACGCCGACGCGAAAGGAGCTGATCGGCTCGAGCCACTCGCCCGAGGAGATCCGCCGCTACCTCGCCGCCGACTCGCTCGGCTACCTCTCGCTCGACGGGATGCTCAAGTCCACCGGCGCCGACCCGGCCAACTTCTGCCACGCGTGCTTCACCGGCAACTACCGCGTGGGGATCGGGCCCGAGGCGACGCCCCAGCTCCGGCTCTTCGACGGCTGAGTTGAAACCGCTGAGCTACCGCGAAGCCGGCGTCGACATCGACGCCGGGGACGACGCGGTTCGCCGGGTCCCGCCCCTCGCGCGCGCCACCGCGCGCCCCGAGGTCATCGGCGGGATCGGCGGGTTCGCGAGCTTCGTCGGGCTCCCCAAGAAATTCCAGGACCCGGTCCTCGTGTCGTCCACCGACGGGGTCGGCAGCAAGCTCAAGGTCGCGTTCCTCGCCGACCGCCACGACACGGTCGGCATCGATCTCGTCGCGATGGGCGTCAACGACGTCCTCGCCCACGGCGCCGAGCCCCTCTACTTCCTCGACTACATCGGGATCGCCCGGCTCGACCCGGCCCGCGTCGAGACGATCGTGACGGGCGTCGCCGCGGGTTGCCGGCTCGCGGGCTGCGCCCTCGTGGGCGGGGAGACGGCGGAGCTCCCCGACCTCTACGCGGCCGGCGAGTACGACCTCGCCGGGTTCGCCGTGGGCGTCGTCGAGCGCGCGCGGATCGTGGACGGCACCGCCGTGCGCCCGGGCGACACGGTGCTGGGCCTCGCCTCCTCGGGGCTCCACTCGAACGGCTATAGCCTGGCGCGCCGGATCGTGTTCTCCGTGATGGGGCTGACGGTCGGCGACGCGCTCCCCGGCGTTGGACGCACGGTCGCCGATGAATTGCTCGAGCCGACGCGCATTTACGTCAAGTCGGTTCAAAAGCTGCTCGAGGCCGTGGAGGTCTCCGCGATGGCGCACATCACGGGCGGCGGGCTCGTCGGGAATCTCCCGCGGGTCCTGCCCGAGGGCTGTCGGGCGCGGATCTCGCGCGCGGCCTGGACGGTGCCCCCGGTGTTCGAGACGCTCCAGCGCGGGGGCGGCGTGGCGGAGGCCGAGATGTTCCGCGCGTTCAACATGGGGATCGGCTACGTGGCCGTGGTGCCCCGGCCGGCGGCCGAGCGCGCCGTCCACGTGCTGAGCGATGCGGGCGAGACCGTGCTGAGGCTCGGCGAGATCGTCCCGGGCGCGCGCGGCGTGGAGCTCGTCGCGTGACACGCGCCAGCGACGACCGGCTGCGCGTGGGCGTCCTGGCCTCGGGACGCGGCACGAACCTCCAGGCGCTCCTCGACGCGTGCGCGCGCCCGGACTTCCCGGCCCGCGTCGTCGTCGTGCTGAGCGATCGCGAGCGCGCGCAGGCCCTCGAGCGCGCGCGCACGGCGGGCGTCGAGGCGGCGTTCGTCAATCCCAAGGATTTCGCCGATCGCGAGGCCTTCGACCTGGCCCTCGTGCGCGAGCTCGAGGCCCGCCGGGTCGGCCTCGTCTGTCACGCGGGCTTCATGCGGATCCTCTCGCCGGCGTACGTCCGCGCGTTTGCCGGACGCGCCTTGAACGTGCACCCCTCCCTCCTGCCGGCCTTCCCCGGGCTCTCCGCCCAGCGGCGGGCGCTCGACCACGGCGTCAGGGTCGCGGGCGCCACCGTCCATTTCGTCGACGAGGGAGTCGACACCGGGCCGATCGTTCTCCAGGCGAGCGTGCCCGTGCACCCGGACGACACGGAGGAGTCCCTGTCCGCTCGAATCCTCGCTGAGGAGCATCGCCTGTACCCGGAAGCGGTTCGCCTGTTCGCGGAGGGGCGCCTGTCGATCCAGGGACGACGCGTGATCGTGCGATGAGGGTCCGGCGGGCGCTCGTTTCAGTCCACGACAAGACCGGCGTCGTCGGGTTCGTGCAGGCGCTCGCCGGCCTCGGCATCGAGATCCTCTCGACCGGCGGGACGGCGAAGCTCCTTCGGGAGTCGGGGATCCGCGTCAGCGATGTGTCCGAGGTGACCGGCTTCCCGGAGATGCTTGACGGCCGGGTCAAGACGCTCCACCCGAAGATCCACGGCGGCATCCTCGCCCGGCGCGACGTGCCGGCCCATTTGGAGGCGCTGGACAAGCACGGGATCGCGCCGATCGACCTCGTCGTGGTCGCGCTCTATCCCTTCGAGGCGACCGTGGCCAAGCCGGGCGTGACGCTCGCCGAGGCGATCGAGCAGATCGACGTGGGCGGGCCCACGCTGATCCGCGCCGCAGCGAAGAACCACGCGGATGTGGCCGTCGTCACGGACCCGTCCCAGTACCGCGCGGTGGCGGACGAGCTCACGGCGAACGGCGGCGCGCTCGGCGACGCGACGCGCGCCCGGCTCGCCCAGGAGGCGTTCCGGCGGACGGCCCAGTACGACGCGGCCATCGCCGCCTATCTCCGCTCGCCGCAGACGGTGCCGGCGGTGCCCGCCAGCGAGGAGGAGTTCCCGCCGCGCGTGCGCCTCGACTGCGAGCGCGCCCGCGGGCTGCGCTACGGCGAGAACCCCCACCAGTCGGCCGCGTTCTACACGCCGCTCGACGGGCCGCGCTTCGGGCTCGCGGCGATGAGGCAGCTCCACGGCCCGGAGCTCGGCTACAACAACCTGCTCGACTTCTCGGCGGCGCTCGGCCTCCTCGGCGAGTTCGACGAGCCGGCCGCGGTCGTCATCAAGCACACGAATCCGTGCGGCGCCGCGCTGGGGACGACCGTGGGTGCGGCGATGGCGAAGGCCAAAGCGTCGGACCCGGTATCCATCTACGGCGGCGTCGTCGGCGTCAACCGGACGCTCGACATGGGCGTCGTCGAGGCGCTCAGCGGAATCTTCGTCGAGATCCTCTTCGCGCCCGCCTACGCGCCCGCCGCGCTGGAGGAGCTCCGACGCACGAAGAAGAAGTGCCGCGTCTTCGAGGTCCCCTGCGACCGCGCGCGCCTGCCGGGGCGCCTCACCGAGTACCGGAGCGTGCTGGGCGGCCTGCTCGCCCAGAGCGCCGACCTCGCCGACCTGGACCCGGCCGCGCTCAAGACCGTGTCGAAGCGGCAGCCGACCGCGGCGGAGCTCGAGGCGCTGCGCTTCGGCTGGCGTGTCGCCAAGCACGTGAAGTCCAACGCCATCGTGCTCACGACCCGCGACCAGGTCGTCGGGGTGGGGGCGGGGCAGATGAACCGCGTCGACGCGGCGCGGCTGGCCGTGCTGCGCGCCCGCGAGGTCGGCCTCTCGCCGGCGAACACGGTCTGCGCGTCGGACGCGTTCTTTCCGTTCCGCGACGGCCTCGACGTGGTCGCGGCGGCGGGGGCCACGGCGGTGATCCATCCGGGCGGCTCGCTGCGCGATGAAGAAGTCGTCGCGGCGGCCGACGAGCACGGCATGGCGATGGTGCTGACGGGCGTCCGTCACTTCCGCCATTAGCCGGACGCCTGCGATGCCCCGACCCCAGCCCGAGCGGATCTACGGCATGCGGGAGCTGACGCGGATCCTCACGCTGACGCCCAAGCGCGCCGCCCAGCTCCGCCGTCTCGAGCTGCTCCGCGGCGATTCGGGCTACACCTTTCGAGACCTGCTGGCGCTCCGCGCGGCGAGCGCGCTGTTGGACACGGGGGCGTCCGTCCGACAGATCAAGCAGGCGCTGACGGCGCTCCGCCGCCAGGACCCGGGGCTCGAGCAGCCGCTGGCCGAGCTGCGCCTGGTCCTCGACGGCGACCGCCTGCTCGCGCAGTCCGACCGCGTGCGGTTCGATCCACGGAGCGGGCAGCTCGTGCTGGCGCTCGACTCGGGCGGCCTCGAGGCCGACGCGACCGCGACGCTCGCGACGGGCCTCGTGCGGCCGCTGGCGCCGCCGGTCGAGCAGGCGGAGACGTGGTTCGCGCGCGCGAGCGAGTGGGATGGCAACCCGGCGCAGTGGGAGGACGCGATCGAGGCGTACCGGCGCGTGGTCGCGATCGACCCGACGTACGCCGCCGCGTGGAACAACCTCGGGCTGCTGCTGCACCGGCTTGGAAGCTACGACGAGGCCGACGCCGCGTACCGGGCCGCGCTCGCGCAGGACCCGCGCTGCTGCGAGGCGGCGTACAACCTCGGCTCGCTCCACGAGGACCGGGGCGCCCTCGAGGACGCGATCGGCGACTATCGGCAGGCGCTCGAGCTCTCGCCGGACTATGCCGACGCCCACTTCAACCTGGCGGGCGCCCTCTCGCGCGCCGGCCGGGGCGACGAAGCGGTCCGGCACTGGCAGCGCTACCTGGACCTCGACGCGGGGAGCCCGTGGGCGCGGATCGCGCGCGCCCATCTCGAGCTCGTCGAGCCGCCGGAGACGGGGCACTCCGAATGAAAATTCTGGTGGTCGGCGGGGGAGGCCGCGAGCATGCGCTCGCGTGGAAGATCGCCCAGAGCCCGCTGGTGCACGCGCTGATCGCGGCGCCCGGCAACCCCGGGATCGCGCGGCACGCGACCTGTGTTCCCCTTGCGGCGGACGCGGCGGGCGATCTCGTGGCACTCGCCCGGCGCGAGCGGGTCGATCTCACCGTCGTCGGGCCCGAAGCGCCGCTGGTCGCCGGTCTCGCCGACCGGTTCGTCGAGGCCGGCCTCACCGTGTTCGGTCCGGGCGCGAAGGCCGCGGCGCTCGAGGGCTCGAAGGCGTTCGCCAAGGATCTGATGGCCCGCCACGGGATCCCGACCGCGCGCTTCGAGACCTTCGACGATCCCGCCAGCGCGCGCCGGCACTGTCACGCCCTCGGCGCGCCGCTCGTCGTGAAGGCGGACGGCCTCGCGGCAGGCAAGGGCGCGCTCGTCTGCCGCACGCTCGCCGAGGCCGACGCGGCCGTGGCCCTTTGCATGGAGCGGCGCGCGTTCGGCGCGGCGGGGACGACGGTCGTCGTCGAGGAGTTCCTG
>JBGPIS010000114.1:0-7291 GCA_041484965.1 Methylomirabilia bacterium | reverse complement strand
GGTAGAGGTCCATGAGAACGAGGCGATGGAGTGGGTGGCGACGGCCGTCGTCTACGGCGTCACGGCGACGGGCCGCACCGAGAAGGAAGCGCTCGCCCGGGTCACGGAGGCGCTCGCCCGGTACTTCAAGAAAACCGGAGGCGAATGAGCGGCGCGCTCCTTGCCCGGAACACCCACGGCCCAAGCCGGCCTCGCGGACCCCGCTACAAATGACCGGCGCGCTCGCGGGACTGCGCGTCATCGACTGCTCGCGGCTCATCGCGGGCGGCGTCCTCGCCACGATCCTCGCCGATCACGGCGCCGACGTGATCAAGGTCGAGAACCCGCGAGGCGGCGACCCGCTGCGCACCTGGCTCAGGGAGCGCGGCGAGCTCTGGTGGAAGGTCTACGCGCGCGGCAAGCGCTCCGTCACGCTCAACCTCGCCCACCCGCGCGGCCAGGCGCTGCTGAGGCGCCTCCTCCGTGACGCCGACGTCCTGATCGAGAACTTCCTCCCCGGCACATTTGAACGATGGGGGCTCGGCTGGTCCGTGCTGTCCGCCGACAATCCTCGCTTGGTCTTCGCGCGCGTCTCGGGCTGGGGCCAGGACGGTCCCTACCGCGACCGCCCGGGATTCGGGACGATGGTCGAAGCCATGAGCGGCTTCGCGGCCGCGACGGGCCCCGCGGACCGGCCGCCCACGCTGCCGTCGTTTCCGATGGCCGACATGGTCGCGGCCCTCTCGGGCGCCGCGGCGGTCCTCGCGGCGCTCCGGCACCGCGACCAGGTCTCGGGCCGCGGTCAGGCGATCGACATCTCGCTCTACGAGCCGCTCCTCTCCGTTCTCGGCCCGGCCGCCGCGGAGTACGCGCTCGACGGCACGATCCGCACGCGCCACGGCAACCAGTCGGACAGCGCGAGCCCGCGCGGCACCTACCGGACGCGCGACGGCAAGTGGGTGGCGCTGTCCGCGTCCACGCCGGCCTCGGCGACGGCGCTCTTCACGGGGCTCGGGCTCGGCGGCATGCTGGCCGACCCGCGCTTCGTGACGAACGACGCGCGGGTCAAGCACAACGATCTCGTGGACGACGCGCTCGCGCGGGCCATCGGCGCCCGCACGCTCGACGAGATGCTCGAGCTGTTCGAGACGACGGCCCTCACGGCCTCGCCGGTCTACGACATCGCCGACATCACCAAGGACCCGCACGTCGTCGCGCGCGCGATCCTCACCGACGTCGCCGACCCCGATCTCGGCAGCGTCCGCATGACGGCGCCGACCCCACGCCTCGGCGACACCCCGGCGTCCATCCGCTGGCCGGGCCCGCCGCTCGGCGCGCATAACCGCGAAGTGTTCGGGTCGCTCGGCGTCGACGACGCCGAGCTCGACGTCCTGACGCGTGACGGGATCCTCTAGGCTCCTCACGGCCCTCGTCGTGCTCCTGGCCGCGGGGCCGGCGCGCGCGGCCGACTACGCGGGGCCGCTCATCGACGCGCACTCGCATCTGTCCAGCGCCAAGGCGATCGACGCGTACGCCGCAGCGATGAAGCGCCACAACGTCACCAGGGTCCTCCTCCTCGGCGTCGGCGGCGTCCAGAAGGAGGACGCGGCCTGGATCGCCGCAGCCGTCCGCACGTATCCCGACCGCGTGATTGCGGCGCTGCCGCTCCCCGATCCGACCGACGACGGCGCCGCCGCGCGCCTCGACGCCGAACTCGCGAAGTCGAACGCCCGCGCGATCGGCGAGATCCACCTGCGCCAGCTCGGCCGCCGGACGATCGAGCGCGATCCGTCCGGCGCGGCCTTCGGCAAGATCCTCGAGGTCGCGGCCAAGCACGGCGTGCCCGTCGTGGTCCACTACGAACTCACCGATGCCGCCACGGCGGCGCTCGACCGTGCGCTCGCCGCCCACCGGAAGGCCACCGTCGTCCTCGCCCACGCGGGCGAGGGCCCGCCCGCGCGCGTCGAGGGCCTGCTCGCGCGGAATCCGAACCTCCTCGTGGATCTCTCCGGCATGCATTTCCAGCGGAAGCCGGCGCTCGCGTCGGAGACGGGGCCGCTCGAGCCGGCGTGGAAGGCACTCATCGAGAAGTTCCCCGATCGCTTCCTGATGGGCCTGGACATCTGGGCGCCTCGCCTGTTCGAGCCCGCGATGCTCGACCGGCTCTTCAAATGGACGCGCCGCGTCCTCGGCGAGCTCCGGCCCGACGTCGCCCTGCGCGTCGCCTACAAGAACGCGGCGGCCCTCATCCACCTCGAGTAGCTGACGATGGCGGCCAACCCGTTCGCCGACGCGACCGTCGCCTCGCTGCTGGACGCGAGCGCGACGCGCTGGCCCGATCGCGAGGCGATCGTCTTCGGCGACGACCGCATCACGTTCGCCCGATTTCACGCTCGCGCGAACCAGCTCGCGCAGGGACTCGCGGCCCTCGGCATCGGACGCGGCGACAAGGTCGCCATCTGGCTCCCGAACCGCCCCGCCTGGTTCGTGGCGCAGCAGGCCTGCGCCCGGCTCGGCGCCGTCGTCGTCGCCCTGAACCCTCGGTACCGGGCCCACGAGCTCACCTATATCCTCGGCCAGTCGGACACGACGGCGCTCCTCCTCACGGATCACCTCGGAGGCATCGACTACTTCGAGACGCTCCACGAAGTCCTTCCCGAGCTCTCCGCGGCCGTGCCTGGCGAGATCCGGAGCGAGAAATTCCCGATGCTGCGTCACGTGATCGTGGACGCCGAGGATCCGTACCCCGGCTGCCACCGTCTCGCCGATGTGCTCGATGCCCGTGCCGGCGCGCTGCCCGAGCCGCCAGGGCCGGATGACGTCTTCACGATTCTGTACACCTCGGGAACCACCTCGTTCCCGAAGGGCGTGATGATCAGCCACAGGAACTGCGTCCCTCTTGCCTGGCACGTCGGTGAAGTGCTCCGAATGACGCCCGAGGACCGCGTGCTCCACGCGCTGCCGGCGGCGGGCACCTGGGGCGGCGTCAACATTCCGCTCGTGACGTGGAGCCACGGCGCCTGCCTCGTGCTCATGCAGGCCTATGAACCGCTCCGCGCGCTCCAGCTCATCGAGCGCGAGCGCTGCACCGTGTGGAACGCGGTGGACGCGATGGTCACGGCGATGCTCGAGCACCCAGACCTCGATCGTTACGACCGCTCGTCGCTCCGCACCGGCGGGATCGGCTCCACGGGCGGCGGCGGACACGGCCTGTTCGAGGCGTGGATCGAGCGCATCGGCGTCAAGGCGGGCTATGAGCCCTACGGCATGACGGAGATCAACGCGATGGCGATGTACCACCATCTCGACGAGCCGCTCGAGCTCCGGAGGCTCCCCGGTGTGAACCCGGCGCCGGGGCTCGAGGTTCGCGTCGTGCACCCGGCGACGGGCGTCGCGTGCAAGCTTGGCGAGGAGGGCGAGCTCCAGTTCCGCGGCGAGCTCGTCACGCGCGGCTACTACAAGAAACCGGAAGAGACCACGGCCGCCTTCACATCAGATGGCTGGTTCAGCTCCGGCGATCTCGGCGTCCAGGACAACGCCGGCCACACGATCTTCAAGGGACGGCTCCGCGAGACGCTCAGGATTAGCCACTTCATGGTCGCGCCCGGCGAGATCGAGGCGTTCCTGATGTCGCACCCGGACGTGGCGCAGGCCTTCGTCGTCGGCGTGCCCGATCCGAAGCTCAACGAGGCGCCCGTCGCCTACGTGATCCTGAAGGAAGGCGCCCTCCTCACCGAGGACGCGCTCCGCGCCTTCTGCCGCGGGAAGATTGCCTCGTACAAGGTCCCCGTCGCCGTCCGCTTCGTGAAGGACGTGCCCCGCACGCCGGGACCGCACGGCGACAAGGTTCAGCGCGGCCGGCTGCGCGAGCAGGCGATCCGCGAGCTGGAAGGAGGCATGCCGCCTCCTTCCCCTGTTGCGACCCGGCGGTCCCCGCTACAATAGCGGACGCACCCCACACAAGGAGAGGCCGGTGAAACTCGACGTCGGTATGCTGACCCACGATCTGAAGTCGATCCCGAGCTACGCGCGCAAGGTCGAAGCGATCGGGTACGACTGCCTCTGGTCCTCGGAGACACAGCACGATCCGTTCCTGCCGCTCGCCGTGGCGGCCACCGTCACCTCGACGATCAAGCTCGGCACGGCCATCGCGGTGACGTTTCCCAGGAGCCCCATGGTCCTCGCCCACCTCGCGTGGGATCTCCAGAAGGCGTCCGATGGGCGCTTCATCCTCGGCCTCGGCACGCAGGTGAAGGGCCACAACGAGCGCCGCTTCTCGGTGAAGTTCGAGTCGCCCGGGCCCAAGATGCGCGAGATCGTGCTGGCCCTCCGGACCATCTGGGACTGCTGGCAGAACGGGACCAAGCTCAACTTCAAAGGTCAGTTCTACCGATTCGATCTGATGACGCCGTTCTTCAACCCGGGACCGATCGCGCAGCCGACGATCCCCGTCTACATCGCGGGTGTCAACCAGTACATGTGCCGGATCGCAGGCGAGGTGTGCGACGGCCTGCACGTGCATCCCTTCAACAGCCCGAAGTACCTGCGCGAGTACGTCCAGCCCGCCGTCAACGAGGGGCTCGCGGCCGCGGGCAAGAAGCGCCAGGACTTCACCTATGTCACCTCCACGTTCGTCGTCGTTGGCGACACCGAGCAGGAGCTGGCCGCCAACAGGCAATCGGTGAAGCAGCAGATCGCCTTCTACGCCTCGACGCGCACCTACGAGCCGGTGCTCGCGGCCCACGGCTGGCAGGACCTCACACCGGCGCTCCATCGCAAGTCGGTCGAGGGCGACTGGAAAGGCATGGCCGACCTGATCACCGACGAGATGCTGGAGACCTTCGCCCTGACCGGGACCTACGAGACGATCGGTCGGAAGATCAAGGAGCGCTACGCGGGGCTCCTCGACCGCACCTCGCTCTACCAGCCCTACCAGCCCGGACTCGACGACCCGCGCCTCCCCCGCCTCGTGAAGGAATTCAACGGGTAGCGTGGCCGACCGGCGGGCGCCGGAGGCTCTGCGCAGGCGCCCCGACGGCAAATATGACAATCTTCAACGGGTAAACGGTTAGGAGATCCTGAACGCCATGCCAGACCTCTACGATCTCGGAGAGAAGCCGCCGCTCGGCGAGGTGCCGAAGCGGATGCACGCATACCTGGTGCGGCAGAGCCGCTTCGGCCAGCCGGCCCAAGCCTGGAAGCGCGAGGTCATCCCGACGCCGGGGATCGGCCCCGACGAGGCGCTGATCTACGTGATGGCCTCGGGCATCAACTACAACAACGTCTGGGCGGCACTCGGCGCGCCTCTCGACGTGATCGCGGAGCGCCAGAAGGCGGGCGAGCCCGAGGACTTCCACGCCGGCGGCAGCGACTGCTCGGGCATCGTGTGGGCCGTCGGCCGGGACGTCACGAACGTCAAGGTCGGCGACGAGGTCATCGTCCACAGCGGCTGGTGGCGGCCGGACGACCCCTGGGTGCGCTCGGGCAAGGATCCGATGCTCGCCGAGAGCACGCGCATCTGGGGCTACCGGACCAACTACGGCAGCTACTGCCAGTTCGCCCGCTGCCAGGCGCATCAATGCGTGCCCAAGCCCAGGCGGCTCACGTGGGACGAGGCGGGCTGTTTCCTCCTCTGCGCCTCGACGGCCTATCGGATGCTCATGGGCTGGCCGCCGCACGTCGTCGAGCCCGGCGACGTCGTGCTCGTCTGGGGCGCCGCGGGCGGTCTCGGCAGCATGGCGCTCGAGATCACGCGCGCGGCTGGTGGCCGAGCCGTCGCCGTGGTGTCCGACGACGCCAAGCGCAAGTTCTGCCTCGACCACGGCGCTGCGGGCGTGATCAACCGGAGCCAGTTCACGCACTGGGGCGTGATGCCCGACACGAAGGACGCCCGGGCGTACGGCGAGTGGGCGAAGGGCGCGCGGGCGTTCGGCAAGGCGGTCTGGGACGCGCTGGGCGAGCGGCTCAGCCCCAGGCTCGTCCTCGAGCACCCGGGCGAGGCGACGCTGCCCACCTCGATCTTCGTCTGCGCGACCGGCGGCATGGTCGTCATCTGCGCCGGCACGACCGGCTACAACGCGACGATGGACCTACGCTATCACTGGATGCGCCAGAAGCGGTTTCAGGGCAGCCACCTCTCGAACGACGCGCAGGCGGCGGCCGTCACGAAGCTCGTGGCCGAGGGCAAGGTGGACCCGTGCCTCTCGCGCACGTACCGCTTCGACGAGATCCCGCAGTGCCACCAGCTGATGCTGGAGAACAAGCACCCGTACGGGAACATGGCCGTCCTCGTGAACGCCGTCAGGTCCGGGCAGGGCGCCTCCGGGTGACGGCGCTCGCCTCGTCCTGACCGTCTGAGGCCTGGCGTGCGACGCGCGCTGGTGCTCGTCGTCGCGGTCGACCTGGCGCTCACGGCGCCGGACGCCGCAGGCGCCGACGACGCGCTCTGGGACCTCCTGCGCGCGGGCGGCCAGGTCGTCGTCATGCGCCACGCGTCCACCGACCGGTCCATCGGCGACCCGCCGAACTTCCGCCTCGACGACTGCGCGACCCAGCGCAACCTGTCCGACGCCGGCCGGGAGGAGGCGCGTCGTGTCGGCGCCGCGTTCCGTGCCCGCGGGATTCCGATCGGCCGCGTGCTCTCGAGCCAGTGGTGCCGGTGCCTGGAGACGGCGCGGCTCGCATTCGGCGAGCCCGAGCCCTGGGCCGCGCTCAACTCGGCCTTCAGGAACCGCGAGCTGGAGCCCGCGCGCACGCGCGAGGTGCGCGCCCTCGCCGGCACGCGTCCCGAGCGGGGCAACCCCGTGCTCGTCACCCACCAGTTCAACATCGGCGCGCTCACCAGCGTCTACCCCGCGGAGGGCGAGCTCGTCGTCCTCACGCCGCGCGGCGGCGGCAACTTCAGCGTCGCCGGGCGGCTCAGGCTCGCCGACTGACCCGGGTTCTCACTTCAGCAACTCGGCGAGCTGGGCGCGAACGTTCCGCCGCGCGGCCTCGGTCGCCTCAGGATTCCAGAGGTTCAGGATCGTGAACCACACGGTGCCGACATCGTTCGCGTCGAGCGCCGGCTTCAGTCGGTCGAGGCCCGGCGCGCACCCGGCCAGGGCCAGCAAAGCGAGCACCCCGACCCACCCACGCATCTTGTCCTCCGCGCGTAGAATAGAGTCGATGGGCAGCGACGTGAAGACCCTGGCGATCCTCGTCGGCGGCGGCCCCGCGCCGGGGATCAACGCCGTCATCGCCGCGGCGACCATCGAGGCCCGGAACCGCGGCGTCCGCGTCCTCGGCTGCTACGACGGCTTCAAGTGGCTCG
>JBGPIS010000113.1:0-7307 GCA_041484965.1 Methylomirabilia bacterium | reverse complement strand
CGATCTGAGCGCGCGGTCCGCGCGCATTCAGCGGAGGATGCGATGAAGGGCGTCACGCGCAGAGAATTCCTCAGGGCGTCGGGGACCGGGCTCGGGCTTCTCGCGGCGGGTTGCGCTCCCGCGATGAAGGGCGACTTCGCGCCCAAGACCGGGCGCCGCGTCGTCGTGATCGGCGGCGGCTGGGGCGGCGCGACGGCTGCGAAGTACGTGCGCCTCGCGGATCCCACGATCGAGGTGGTTCTGCTCGAACCCAACCGGCAGTTCGTCTCGTGTCCGTTCAGCAATCTCGTCCTCTCCGGCCTGCGCTCGATCGACAGCCTCACGCGAGGCTACGGGGGCCTGCGACGGCACGGCGTCCGGCTTCTCCACGAGGCGGCGACGGCGATCGAGCCCGACGCCAAGCGCGTGCGCGTGGGCGAGGGCTATCTCCAGTACGATCGCCTGATCGTCTCGCCCGGCGTCGAGTTCCAGACGGAGCAGGTGGACGGGCTCGCCCAGGCGGGCGACCAGGTGCTCCACGCGTGGAAGGCGGGGCCGCAGACGGTCATGCTCGCCGAGCGGCTTTCTGCGATGTCCGACGCCGGCGTGTTCGTCCTGACGGTGCCGCCCGTCGCTTACCGCTGCCCGCCGGGTCCCTACGAGCGCGCCTGCCAGGTCGCGTGGTACCTCAAGACCAACAAGCCCCGGGCGAAGCTCATCGTGCTCGACGCCAACCCGAACATCGTCTCGAAGACGGCGCTGTTCCGGGCGGCGTGGCAGGCGTACCCGAACATCGAGTACCGCGCCTCCAGCAAGGTCGTGAAGGTGGACCCGGGCGTGCGCGAGGTCACGACGGAGTTCGGGGACCGGGTGCGGTACGACGTCGTCAACCTGATCCCGCCGCAGCGCGCGGGCACGATCGCCGTCCAGGCGGACCTGGTCGGGGCGGACAAGCGCTGGTGCGAGGTCAACCACGTCACCTACGAGTCGGTGAAGCACAAGGGCGTCCACGTCATCGGCGACTCGACCATCGGGCTGCCCGTGCCGAAATCCGGCAACATCGCGAACGCCATGGGCAAGATCTGCGCCCTCGCCGTGGTCCATCTCCTGAACGGCAAGGAGCCGCTCCAGCTCGCGCCGGGCAACACCTGCTACAGCTGGGTCAACGACAAGGAAGCGATCGCGGTCGTCAACGCGTACAAGATCGAAGGCGGCAAGGTCGTCCAGATCGAGCAGAAGCTCACCCCCGGTCAGTCCGAACAGTGGGGGCAGCACGCGATCGGGTGGGCGACCAGCATCTGGAACGACATGCTCGGCTAGGCCGGCGGAAAGGGAGCGCGCGATGTCGACCATTCTCACGCTGATCCTCGTGCTTGCGGTCGCGGGCGCCGCCTGGGCGGGCCCGCTCGACGCGCCCGGCGCGGGCCCGGCGCTCGTCTGCAGCGCCTGCCACGGGCCGGGCGGCCAGAGCCCGTCCACCACGATGCCGATCCTCGCGGGCATGCCGCCCTGGTACTTCACGAAGGCCGTCCAGGACTACGCCGCGGGCCGGCGGCCGTCGCCCGAGATGGAGCCGTACGCGAAGCAGGTGCTGCAATTCGGCGTGGACCAGATCGCGGCCTGGTTCGCGGCGCAGCCGCGGCAGGCGTCCGCGGTGAAGCCCGACCCGGCGGCCGTCGAGCGCGGCCGCGCGGCGGCGGTGCAGTGCGTGATCTGCCACGGCGCCGCGGGCAAGGGCGATGCGGCGAGGGGGATCCCGGACATCACGGGCCAGCCCGCGGGGTATCTCCAGAACCAGATGCTGCTCTTCAAGGCGGATCGGCGGAACCCGAACGATCAGTCGCTCAAGGCCTTGAAGGCGCTGTTGAAGACGTTCCCGGGCGAGGAGATCGCCGACCTCGCGGCCTACTACTCGAGTCTGAGGTAGTGTCCGCCGGCCGGTGACGGTCGCGTTCGGCGTCACCCTGGTGGCGCTCGGATTCTCGGGCGCGTTTGTGGCGGGCCTGCTCGGCGTGGGCGGCGCCGTCGTGATGATCCCGCTGCTCCTCTACGTCCCGCCGCTGCTCGAGGTCGGCCGGCTCGGCGTCAAGGCGGTCGCCGGCGTGACGATGACCCAGGTGCTCGTCGCCGCCGCGACCGGGATGCTCGCTCACCGGCGACACCGGGCGGTCAATGCCGAGCTCGCTTGGGTCGGCGGCCTCGCGATGGCGGGCGGCTCGCTCGCCGGCGCGCTCGCCTCGAAGTTCGCGGACGACCGCGCGCTGCTCGTGGTCTTCGCGCTGATGGTGACGGGCGCGGCGTTCCTCGTGCTGGTCGGCGCCGGGCACGACGCGGCGGTGGTGGATCCGGCGCAGGTGAGGTTCAGCCGGCGGCGCGCGGCCCTCGTCGCCGGCGGCGTGGGCGTCGCGGCGGGGCTCGTGGGCGCGGGTGGCGCGTTCCTGCTGGTGCCGCTGCTCCTCGTGGCCGTGGGTGTGCCGATCCGCGTGGCGATCGGCAGCTCGCTGGCGATCACCGCGGTGGCGGCGTCCGCGGGCTTCCTGGGCAAGCTCGTGACCGGTCAGATCCCGCTCCTGCCGACGCTCGCGGTCGTGCTCGGCGCGATCCCGGGAGTGCAGCTGGGGGCGGCGCTGAGCCAGCGCGTGTCGCCGCTCGGGCTCCGCGTGTCGTTGTTCGTGTTCGTCGTGCTGACCGCGCTCAAGGTATGGTCGGAGCTCCTGTTCCACTGACGGAGGCCACGTGCGCTACGGCTTCGTGATCGACCAGCACCGGTGCATCGGGTGCCACGCCTGCACCGTCGCGTGCAAGGAAGAGAACCAGGTGCCGCTCGGCGCGTTCCGCACCTGGGTGAAGTACGTCGAGCGCGGAACCTTTCCGCACACGCGCCGGTACTTCTCGGTCCTGCGCTGCAACCACTGCGATCTCGCGCCGTGCGTGACCATCTGCCCGACCGTGGCGCTCTACCGTCGCCCGGACGGCATCGTGGATTTCGACGGCGATCGCTGCATCGGCTGCAAGGCCTGCATGCAGGCCTGCCCCTACGACGCCCTCTACATCGATCCGAACACGCAGACGGCGGCCAAGTGCAACTACTGCGCCCACCGCGTCGAGGTGGGCCTCGAGCCCGCGTGCGTCATCGTCTGCCCCGTGCAGGCGATCGTCGCCGGCGACCTCGACGACCCCGCGTCGCGCATCGCCCGGCTCGTCGGGCGCGAGCCGGTGCAGGTGAGGAAGCCCGAGCAGGGGACGCGGCCTAAGGTGTTCTACCTCGGGGCCGACGCGGCGGCGCTGACCCCGCAGCTCCAGGCGCCGGCCGAGCACTATCTCTGGGCTCAACGGCCGGAGCGCGAGTTGGACTTGGTGAGGCTGGTCGCGGCGGCGCAGGCGGGCGACGGCGGCGCGGACCGCGGGCTGTCCCGGACGGTGTACGACGCGCCCCACGAGCCGCTCCCCTGGGGTTGGAGGGTCGCGGCGTATCTCTGGACCAAATCGGTCGCGGCGGGCGCGCTGCTCGTCGGCGCCCTCGGCGTCCTCTCCGGCGGGGAGGCGACCGGATTCCTGCTGGGCCGCGCGGCGCCCCTGCTGGCGCTCCTGTTCCTGCTCGCGACGACGGCGCTGCTCGTCTTCGATCTCAAGCGCCCCGCGCGCTTCGTCTACATCCTGGTCAAGCCGAACTTCAGATCATGGCTGGTATGGGGGGCGTGGATCCTGATCGCGTACGGCATGGTCGCCACGCTCTGGCTCTGGGCCGCACTCGCCGGGAGCGCCGGGCTCGTGCGCGTGGTGGCGCTTCCCGCCTTCGCGCTGGCCGCCGCGACGGCGGGTTACAGCGCGTTCCTCTTCGGCCAGGCGGAGGGGCGCGACTTCTGGCAGAGCCCGCTCGTCCTGCCCCAGCTCCTCGTCGGCGCACAGGTCGCCGGCGCCGCCGCGCTGCTCATCGTCGGCTTCCTCGGAGGTGTGGACGTCCTGAGCCTCTGGTCGCTGAGCTTGGTCCTGGTTTCGGCGCTCGCCCTCCAGGCGCTGCTCCTCGCCGCCGAGCTCCTCGTCCCGCACGCGAACCTCGATGCTGCGCTGGCCGCGCGCCTGCTCACGCGCGGCCCGTGGCGGACGCTGTTCTGGGGTGGCGTCGTCGCCGCGGGCACGGCGCTCCCGATCGTGCTCGTCTGGCCCAACCCGTACTCCGCGGTACTGGGCGCGGTGCTCGCTCTCAGCGGCCTCTGGATCTACGAAGACCTCTGGGTCAAGGCCGGCCAGGCCGCGCCGCTCTCCTGAGGCGCCATGAACCCACGAGCGAACGAGCCGCTGCACCCCGTCGCCAGAGAGCTGGCGCCGCCCGCGGGCGGGCTGGCGAGCTACCCGCCCGTCGAGCGATGGGAGAGCTGGGAGGAGTGGGATCCCGTCGCCTGGCCGCGGAAGGTCGCGCGCCGCTACTCGCTGATCCCGACGATCTGCTTCAACTGCGAGGCGGGATGCGGGCTCCTCGCCTACGTTGATCGCGACACGCTGACGATCCAGAAGTTCGAGGGCAACCCGGCGCATCCGGGCAGCCGCGGCAGGAACTGCGCCAAGGGCCCGGCGACGCTCAACCAGGTCAACGACCCCGAGCGCATCCGTTACCCGCTGCGCCGCGTGGGGGCGCGCGGCGCCGGCCGGTGGGAGCGTGTGAGCTGGGACGAGGTGCTCGACGACATCGGCGGGCGCATCCGGAAGGCGCTCGTCGAGGGCCGCCAGAAGGAGGTCATGTACCACCTCGGGCGGCCGGGCCACGAGCTCGTCTATCTCCAGCGTGTGTTCCACGCCTGGGGAATCGACGGCCACAACAGCCACACGAACGTCTGCTCGTCGAGCGCGCGCGCGGGCTACGCCTTCTGGCACGGGATGGACCGGCCGTCCCCCGACCACGCGAACGCGCGCTTCATCCTGCTGCTCTCGTCGCACCTGGAGACGGGCCACTACTTCAACCCGCACGCCCAGCGGATCATCGAGGCGAAGGCGCGCGGCGCGAAGGTCTGCGTGATCGACTCGCGCCTGTCCAACACCGCGTCGATGGCCGACTACTGGCTGGCGCCCTGGCCCGGCTCCGAGTCGGCGCTGCTGCTCGCGATGGCGAACGTGCTCATCCGGGAGCGGCTCTGGGACCGCGGCTTCGTGCGCCGCTGGGTGAACTGGGACGAGTACCTGCGCGAGGAGCGCCCGGACCTCCCGGTAACGTTCGAGGCGTTCGAGACGGCGCTCGGCGAGCTCTACGCCGGGTACACCCCCGAGTTCGCCGCCCGCGAGAGCGGAGTGGACGCGCAGACTCTCGTCGAGGTGGCTCGCGCGGTCGCCGGCGCGGGGTCGGCGCTCGCGACCCACATCTGGCGCAACACCGCGGCCGGCAACCTCGGCGGCTGGCAGGTGGCGCGCGCGCTCGAGCTGCTCGTCGTGCTCATGGGCGCGGTCGGGACGCCCGGCGGCACCGCGCCAAGCGCCTGGAACAAGGCGGTCCCGGCGCCGCCGATGATGCCGCCGCCCTCGAAGGTGTGGAGCGAGCTCCTCATGCCGCGCGAGTACCCGCTCGCGTTCTTCGAGATGAGCTACCTCCTGCCGCACTTCCTCAAAGAGGGCCGCGGGAAGCTCGCGATGTATTTCACGCGCGTCTACAACCCGGTCTGGACGAACCCCGACGGGATGTCGTGGCTCGAAGTGCTGACGGATGAGGCCAAGGTCGAACGGCATGCGTGTCTGACACCGATATGGAGCGAGACGGCGTGGTTCGCCGATTTTGTATTGCCGATGGGCCACGCCTCCGAGCGGCACGACCTCATGTCGCAGGAGACCCACGCGGCGCGGTGGATCGGCTTCCGGCAGCCCGTCCTGCGCGTGATGCTGGAACGCCAGGGGAAGACGTTCGACCTCACGTGGCAGGCCCACGAGGCGGCGGGCCTCGGGCAGGTGTGGGAGGAGGACGAGTTCTGGATCGAGCTCTCGTGGCGGATCGATCCGGACGGGAGCCTCGGGATCCGGAAGTACTTCGAGTCGCCGTACCGGCCCGGGCAGAAGCTCCGCATCGAGGAGCTCTACCGCTGGATCTTCGAGAACAGCGTCCCGGGGCTGCCGGCGGCGGCGGCGCAGGAGAACCTCACGCCGCTCGCGTACATGCGCAAGTACGGCGCGTTCCTCCTCGAGGACCAGGTCTACCGCACCCACGAGCAGCCGCTCAGCGACACGGAGCTCGCCGGCGCGACGGTGGACCCGGCGACGCGCGTCGTCACGAAGGGCGGCCAGGCGATCGGCCTCACGATCGACGGCACGGCGCACCTCGGGTTCCCGACGCCGTCGCGCAAGCTCGAGTTCTTCTCGAAGACCCTGAAGGACTGGAAGTGGCCCGAGCAGGCGGTGCCCAACTACATCCGCAGCCACGTGCACTGGTCGAACATCGACCGCGCCAAGGGCGAGATGGTGCTGCTGCCGACGTTCCGGCTGCCGACGCTGATCCACACCCGCTCCGGCAATTCGAAGTGGCTCTACGAGCTCTCCCACACGAATCCGCTCTGGCTCCATCCGGACGACGGGGCGCGACTCGGTGTCGCGACGGGGGATCTGCTGAAGGTCGAGACGGCGATCGGCTACTTCGTCGACAGGGTCTGGGTCACGGAGGCGATCCGGCCCGGCGTGATCGCGTGCTCGCACCACCTCGGGCGCTGGCGGCTTCAAGAGACCACCGGAGGCGAGCGCTGGTCCAGCGCGCTCGTAGACCTGAAGCCGCTCGCGCCCGGCCAGTGGCTGATGCGCCAGGTCCACGGCGTCGCGCCGTTCACGAGCGACGACCCGGACTCCGAGCGCATCTGGTGGCAGGAGGCGGGCGTCCACCAGAATCTCACGTTCCCGGTCCAGCCCGATCCGGTGAGCGGCCAGCACTGCTGGCACCAGAAGGTGAGCGTGACGAGGGCGGGCCCCGAGGACCGCTACGGCGACATCTTCGTGGACACCAACAAGTCCTTCGAGGTGTACCGCCAGTGGCTCACGCTCGCGCGTCCCGCCCCAGGCCCCGGCGGCCTCCGACGCCCGCTCTGGCTGCCGCGCGCGTTCAGGCCCGACACGTCGGCCTATAAGATGGACGTGTGAGGAGTCCACGATTGTCAATGGGGAATGGTGTACATTGGGGAGCCGTGAAAGGGCCTGACGTGATCACCCGGCGTGGGATGCTGGGCACGCTCGGGGCGTTCGGCGTCGTCGCGGCGGCCGGCGGCCTCGTGGCGGGTGCGCCCCGGCGCGCCCAGGCCCAGCAGTGGGGCCTCCACGAGACCGTCGACGAAGCGCTCAAGCGCGTCTTCGGCGGGCGGCCCATG
>JBGPIS010000112.1:0-7350 GCA_041484965.1 Methylomirabilia bacterium | reverse complement strand
GGCCCGGTGAGCAGGGTTGTCATCGGAGGAGTCCTTTCATCCGGGCGCCTAAGCGCTCACGACGACGCGCTCACGCCGCAGGTGCGCGCGCGGCTGTGTGAACACCGAACGCCGACCACGCGCCGCGATGACGCCGACAAGTCCGAGGGCCACGAACGCCCAGCCCGAGCCGGAGGAGGTGGGGTTCAACGCGGTCAACCGTCACCGGGCGATGCCCGCGCTACTCCGTTGCGACGTCATCGTGAGGGTTTGGCGAACAGGACGTGGCGGGGCGGCGCGACATGCCTCGGTGTGTCGCTTTAGGTCGTCGTTCGCGCGGCGGCGATCATCCTCGTACAGGCGCCGGACGGCGCCGGGGGCATCGACGTCGGAATACGCGGCCGCCGATCGCTGTAGACACACGACCGGCAACTCTGCGCACCCTGCACGCCGAACGAGCGCGGCCGCAACTTCCCACGCCGCCTCACTGTCATCCGACAGGTCAGTCGCCAGCAGGATCCGATCGAGCATGCCACCTCACGGGGCGAGGACTCACTTCCCCGAACTGCCCCGATTCTCCCATCAAGAACTGCGCGACGCCAGCGTCCCTTAGCAAAATCAGCCAGCGACCATCGCGCGGAGTTTCCCAGTTGTCCCGGTCAAAAACCCCATTCGGCCCACCTTGAGCGAGTTTGGAGGCAGGGCGGCTCGGTCCACCCGTTGGCACCAGTGTGGTCAGGAAATTCCTTCAGAAGTGCCGATCAGCTTTTTGACCGGGACAGGAGCGTCGTGAGCCTCAGCGTCGTGGAGGCCGCGGGCGGCGCGCGACGAGATCCTCCGGCCCGGTCAGCCGAGGCGGCGGATCGTGAGCTTACGCGGCTCGTCGCCGAGGCCGGCGATCCGGACCTCGATCGTCCCGGGCGGCAGGAGCGGCAGGAGCTTGTCGGCCCACTCCACGACCGTGACTCCGTCGCCCGCGAACAGCTCGGGCAGCCCCAAGTCGAGAAGTTCGGCGAGGCTCTCGGTGCGATAGGCGTCCACGTGATGGACGGGCAGGCGGCCGCGGTACTCGTTGACCAGGACGAACGTCGGGCTCGTGGCGCGCCGCGCGACGCCGAGGCCGCGGACGAGCCCCTGGATGAAGCAGGTCTTCCCCGCTCCGAGCTCGCCGATGAGGGCGACCACGTCGCCCGGCCCGAGCGTCCGGCCGAGCCGCTCGCCCGCCGCCTGCGTTTCCTCGGCGCTCGCGGTGAGAAGCTCAGCCGGAAGCGTCGCCGAGCCTCGTGAACGCCTCGGGGAGCGCGCCGATCACGTCGCGCGCGACGAGCGACTCCTGCCCGACGCGCGCGGCCGCGATGTCGCCCGCGAGGCCGTGGAGGTAGACGGCGGATTGGAGCGCGCTGCCCGGCGCCATGCCGCGCGCGAGGAACGCGCCCAGCATCCCGGTGAGCACGTCACCCGTGCCGCCGCTCGCCATGCCCGGGTTCCCCGTCGGGTTCACGACGACGCGCCCGTCCGGGTCGCCGATCACGCTCGCGGCGCCCTTCAGCACGACGTGCGTCCCGTAGCGCGTGGCGAACTCGCGCACGGTCGCGATGCGGTCCTTCTGGATCTGCTCCGTCGTAACGCCCAGCATCCGCGCGAGCTCGCCGGGATGCGGCGTCAGGCAGCGCGCCGCCGGCGCCGAGCGCAGGGCGTCCAGATGGCCGGCGAGCGCGCTGAGGGCGTCGGCGTCCACGGCCAGGGGCTTGGCGAGCTCCTGGACGAGCGCGCGCGCCGTCTGCTGGGTCTCGGCGTCGAGCCCGATGCCCGGCCCGAGCGCGACGGCGTCGCGCCGGGCCGCGAGCTCGGCGACCACCTCGCGCGCCTTGAGCGCGAGCGTGCGCGCCGGAGTCTCCGGCAGCGCTTCGGTCATCGCCTCGAGCACGAGCCCCGCGACGACCGGCTGCTGACTCGCGGGCGTCGCGACGGTGACGAGCCCCGCGCCGCTCCGCATCGCCGCCATCGCGGCGAGTGCCGCGGCCCCGGTCTTCCCGAGCGAGCCCGCGACGACGAGGAGGTGGCCGTAGGTGCCCTTGTGGGTGTCGCGGGGGCGCGGCGGGAAATGCCGCGCCACGTCTTCCCGCTCGATCAGGAAGGTGGTCATGCCGCGCGCGACTTCCGCGTCGGGGACGCCGATCGGCACGACCTCGACGCGGCCGGCGAGCGGCGCGCCCGGCCCCGCGACGAGCCCGCGCTTCACGCCCGCGAAGGTCAGCGTCAGCGTCGCGCGGATCGCGGGGCCCCGGAAGGCGGCGCCGTCGGCCGAAATCCCCGACGGGATGTCGAGCGCGACAACGGGCCGGCCGCTTCCGTTGACGAGCTCGATCGCGCGCGCGACCCGGCCCTCCGGCACGCCGCGCGAGCCCGTGCCGAGGAGCGCGTCCACGATCACGTGGGCGCGGCCGAGGGCGGCGGCGGCGGCGCGCTCGTCCTCGACGAGCGCCGGACGCAGGCCGCTCCGCCGGAGCTCCCTGAGCTTGATCCCCGCGTCGCCGCCGATCTCACCCTCGGGGAACGCCAGCAGCACCTCGGGCCGGGCGCCGTGACGTCGGAGCCAGCGCGCCACGACGAAGCCGTCGCCGCCGTTGCCACCCTTACCGCAGACCACGACGACGCGCGCCCCGCGACGCGGGGCGCCGAGCGTGCGGAGAAGCGTCCGGATCGCCTCGGCGGCGCCCCGGCCCGCGTTCTCCATCAGCGTGACACCCGGGATGCCGAGCTCGCCGATCGCGCGGCGGTCGAGCCGCCGCATCTCCTCCGCCGTGAAGAGGGGGCGCACGGCGGCTACCTGCCGGGCGGGAGCGCGGCGGCCTGGGTCAGGAAGTCGGCGAGGATCGCGGTGTAGATCTCACGCCACTCGGCGCGCGCGGCCCGCGGCAGCTCGATGTGGAGCCCGCGCTCCGGGAGCCGGAGGATGCCGCTCCTCTTCGCGCCCGATGCCGCGTAACGGAGCGTGTCGGCCGGCTCGATGAGCACCTCGAGGCGCGGGGCCCCGCGGTTCGCGCCGAGGTGGGCATCGCGGATCAGCTCGAGGAGCGTGCGCAGGCGGAAGGCGTGGTCCCGATCCACGCCGACGGTCGCGATCTCGATCCGCCCCGCCGCGTCCTGGTGGTTGTTGCCGTGGATCTCGGTGAAGAGCTGGAGCGGGCCCTGCGCGACCTCCCGCACGCGGCGCTCGTACGCCTCGTAGACCTGCCGCGCGCCCTCGGTCGCGACCTCCTCCGACGGCGGGTGGCCCGGCACGCCCTCGAGCGGGCGGTTGACCTGGTAGCGGCGGCCCGCGCGCTCGCGCGTGTCGGGCTCGAGCGCGAAGCCGGTGGCGATGACGACGCCGAACCCGGTGCGACGGGCGAGCTCGGCGGCGATGTCGCCGGTGCGCGGGTCGGACGTGCCGTGCGGCGCCGCGACGACCAGGCCGCGCTGGCCCGGCTGGCCGGTGATCGAGCCGGTCGTGGTCGTCGTGTCGAAGGTGACCGGGTGCGCCGCGCAGCCGTAGAGGATGACCGGCCCCGTCGCCACGCTAATCGTCCACGAGCATAGCCTGCGCCAGCGCATACTCCCCTTCGTGGGTGAGTGCCAGCAGCATGCGGCTACCACCCCGCAACCGCCCGATCTCCCTCGACCGCCCGGAGAGGACCAGCACCGGTGCCTCCCCGCGCTCGCGGCGCACCTCGAGCTCGCGCCAGCTAACGCCGAGCCGGAGCCCCGTGCCGAGCGCCTTGAGCCCCGCCTCCTTCGCGGCGAAGCGCGCGGCGAAGTGGGGCACCGGATCGCGCCGCGCGCGACAGTAGGCGATCTCCTGCTCGGTGAAGACGCGCCGGAGGAAGCGCTCCTGCCAGCGTCCGATCACGAGGCGCATGCGCGGGATGTTCACCATGTCCACGCCGATCCCGGTGACGTGCGTCACGCGCCGATCCTCGCACGGATGATCCCGGCGAGCTCGTCGGCCATCGCGTGGATCCGCGCGTCGTCCGCGCCCTCGATCATGACGCGCGCGAGCGGCTCGGTGCCGGAGTAGCGGATGAGGATCCGGCCGTTGCCCTGCATCTCGCGCTCGAACTCCGCCGCGCGCCCGGCCAGCCCCGCGAGCGACTCGATCGGGGGCTTCGACTTCACGCTGACGTTGATGAGCACCTGGGGAGACTTCTTCAGACAGCCGGCGAGCGCTGCGAGCGGCTCTCCCGTCTCGCCCGCGACGCTCAGGAGCACGAGCGCCGAGAGGATGCCGTCGCCCGCCGGCGCGTGGTCGAGAAACAGGAGGTGGCCCGACTGCTCGCCGCCCACGTTGGCGCCGAGTTTCTGCATCTCCTCGTACACGTAGCGGTCGCCGACCTGGGTCTTGACCACGCGGATCCCCGCGGCGCGGAGGGCCTGGTCGAGGCCGAGGTTCGCCATGACCGTGGTGACGACCACGTTACCCTTGAGCCGGCCCCGCGCGGCGAAATGGCGGCCCGCGATGGCGAGCGCGTAGTCGCCGTCACGGATCTCGCCCGCGCCGTCCACGGAGATCAGCCGGTCGCCGTCACCGTCGAACGCGAAGCCGGCCGACGCGCCGCTGGCGCGGACCTTCCGCTGGAGCGCCTCGGGATGCAGCGCGCCGACGCCCGCGTTGATGTTCCGGCCGTTCGGGCGGGCGCCGATCGCCAGCACCCGGGCGCCGAGCCGCCGGAAGACGCGCGGCGCGACGCGGTAGGTCGCGCCGTGGGCGCAGTCGAGCGCGACGGTGAGCCCGCCGAGGTCGAGCGGAAAGGACCGGCAGAGGAAGTCGACGTAGTCGCTCTCGGCGCGGTCGTAGACGATCAGCTCGCCGAGGTGGGCGCCGTGCGCGCGCGGGGCGAGGTCGCTGGCGCCGAGCCGGCGCTCGATCTCGTCCTCCCAGGCGTCGGGGAACTTCGTACCCTCCGACGAGAAGAGCTTGATGCCGTTGTCCTCGAACGGGTTGTGGGAGGCGCTCAGCACGATGCCGCCGTGGGCCTGGAGCTTGCGCGTGAGATAGGCGATCGCGGGCGTCGGCAGGACGCCGACCGCGTAGCAGTCGGCGCCGGCGGAGAGGAGCCCCGCGACGAGCGCCGACTCGAGCAGCGGGCCGGAGCGCCGGGGGTCCCGCCCGATGACGAGCCGCGCGCGGTCGGCGCCGTGCTCGACCTGGAGCGTCGCGACGAGCTGGCGGCCGACGCGAAACGCGAGCTCGGGCGTGAGGGGCTCCTCGTTCGCGACACCGCGGATGCCGTCGGTCCCGAACAGACGGGTCATGGGCGGTCCTTATTATAGGGCCCGGTCCGGACCTGCGATGCCTTCCGGATGCGCTCGGCGACGCGGACCGCGTCCACCGTCTCGGCCACGTCGTGGGCACGGACCAGCGCCGCGCCGCCCAGCACCGCCACGGCCGTCGCCGCGAGCGAGCCCGCCAGCCGCTCGCCGGGGCTCGTCCGCCCCGTGATCGCGCCGATGAACGATTTGCGCGAGACGGCGACGCAGAGGGGCCGGCCGAGTGCCCCGAACTCGCCGAGCCCGGCCAATACGCGCGCGTCCCACTCGTCCCACGGCAGGCCCTCGTCACGAAAAAACCCGATGCCGGGATCCAGGACGATTCGCTCCTCCGGGATCCCCGCCGCCCGCGCCCGCCCGAGCGCCGCCGCCAGCAGCGCCTTGACGGCCACGATCGGCTCGGTGCAGGGGTCGGGGGGGTGCCCGAGACCCGTAGCGTCTGCGGGTGGCTCGGAAGAAACGCGTGAGGAATTCCCGCTACGAATTGCCGCTAGCGTGGTCGAGGGCGCCCCCCCGAGCCCCTGCATCGAGCCGGGCGCGGCCATGAGGATCACGCCGGCGCCGTGCCCGGCGACGAGCGCCGCGACGCGAGGATCGCGGAGGCCGGAGACGTCGTTGATCACGCGCGCTCCCGCTTCCAATGCGGCGCGCGCGGGCTCGGGGCGTGTGGTGTCGGCGGAGATCGGCACGGGGACCTCGCTCACGAGCAGCTCGACCGCCCGCGCGAGGCGGTCGCGCTCCTCGGCCTCGCCGATGTCCGGACCCCCGTAGGGCGCGGTCGAACGGGCGCCGACGTCGATCAGGGCGGCGCCGGCCTCCGCCAGCGCGCGCGCCGCGCGCACGAGGTCAATCGGCGCCGAGTGGACGGACCCCGCGTGGAACGACTCGGGGCTGACGTTGAGGGCGCCCATGACGGCGACGGGCAGACCGTCGCCCAGGGGAACGCCGGCGAGAGTGGCCCGACCCTGGGTCACATCGAGCCGCGCGCCGCTATGCCGGGGCGGCGGCTTCCTGGAACGGGCGGGCGCGGAGGATCCGCGCGACCTCCTCGCCGTCGAGCGACTCGCGCTCGAGCAGGGCGGCGGCGAGCGCGTGGAGCTTCTCGGTGTTCTCCTCGAGAATCTGCCGGGCGCGCGCGGCGGCGTCCATCACGATGCGCTTGATCTCGGCGTCGATCTGGAGCGCCGTCTCCTCGCTGTAGTCCTTGGCGCGGACCACCTCGCGGCCGAGGAAGATGTGCTCCTCGTTCTTGCCGAAGGTGAGCGGGCCGAGCTTCTCGGACATGCCCCACTCGCAGACCATCTTGCGCGCCATCTCGGTCGCCTTCTCGAGGTCGTCGCCGGCGCCGGTGGTCTGCTGGTGGAGAACGACCTCCTCCGCGGCGCGCCCGCCGAGGAGGATCGTGACCCGGTTGATCAGGTACTCGCGCGAGTAGTTGTACTTGTCGTCGAGCGGAAGCTGCTGCGTGAGCCCGAGCGCGCGCCCCCGCGGGATGATCGTCACCTTGTAGACGGGATCGGTGCCCGGGAGGAAGTCGGCGACGAGCGTGTGGCCCGCCTCGTGGTAGGCGATCGTCCGCTTCTCGCTTTCGCTGATGATCATGGAGCGCCGTTCGACGCCCATCAGGACCTTGTCCTTGGCGCTCTCGAAATCCGGCATCTCCACCAGCTTCTTGTTCTGGCGCGCCGCCAGCAGCGCCGACTCGTTGACGAGGTTGGCGAGATCGGCGCCCGAGAAGCCCGGGGTGCCGCGCGCCAGGACCTTGAGCTCGACGTTGGGCGCCAGCGGGATGCGCCGGGCGTGGACTCTCAGGATCTCTTCCCGCCCCCTCACGTCGGGACGCGGCACCACCACCTGCCGGTCGAAGCGCCCGGGCCGGAGCAGCGCGGGATCGAGGACGTCGGGCCGGTTGGTCGCGGCGATCAGGATGACGCCCTCGTTGGTCTCGAAGCCGTCCATCTCGACGAGCAGCTGGTTCAGCGTCTGCTCGCGCTCGTCGTGGCCGCCACCCAGGCCCGCGCCGCGGTGGCGCCCGACCGCGTCGATCTCGTCCATGAAGAT
>JBGPIS010000111.1:0-7359 GCA_041484965.1 Methylomirabilia bacterium | reverse complement strand
GGGAGCGTCGTCTCGATCCACATCGCCCCGAAGGCCGCCGCACCCATGGAGTCCGTCGCCGAGGCGCGCGCCGTGCCCGGGCGCGGGCTCGAAGGCGACCGCTACTTCCTCGGCACGGGCGTCTACTCGCAGAAAGCCAGCCATGGCGGGCGTGAGGTCACGCTCATCGAAGTCGAGGCGGTTCGGGCGCTCTTCGACAGCGTCCAGAACGCCGAAGGCCACCGGCTCGGGATCAAGCTCTCGCCCGCCGAGACCCGCCGCAACATCGCCACGTCCGGCGTGCCACTCGGCCACCTCGTGGACCGCGAGTTCTGGGTAGGTCCCGTGCTCATGGTCGGCACGCGGCTCTGCGAGCCCTGCAAGTACCTCGAGGATCTCACCCAGCAGGGCGTGCTGGGCGGGCTGATCCACCGCGGGGGCTTGCGCGCGCGGATCCTCTCCGAGGGCGTGATCCGCGTCGGCGCCGGCGTCCGTCCGAAGGCCGACTGATCCCGATCGCGAGGCTGCCGATGAGCGGAGCGAGGTTCCCCAGGTGCCTGATGCTCGCGGGACTCATCCTGACGCTGGTGGGCCTGGTCGTCGTGCTGACGAACGCGCTGGCGCTTCCCCGCTACTGGACGCCGCTCCTGGTCGGCCTCGTGCTGCTCGTGACCGGTGCCGTGTGGTCGGCCGTCTGCCGCAAGTCCGGAGCCTCGTAGCCCGTCGGCGTTCCCGCTCGCGGCCTGCCACGCGGCCGTCGCGCTCGAGGCGCAGGGGTCGGTCACGCCCGGCGCGCCGCGACGGCGAGGCCCCAGTTCCGGAGATCCTCGTCGAGTTGCGCGTGCCGCCGCTCGGCCCGGCGCTGCTCCTCGGCTAACGCCCCCGGCTGCCGGCGGCGCTCAGCCTGGCGCCGGTCGAGGATGACCTGGATGCGCCGCGCGCTGGAGAGCTCCTGCGAGAGGAAGTCGTAGAGGTCGGTGTTCGAGCGCGCAACGATGAAGAGGTGGCCGAGCTCGGTCACCTCGGTCTCCGCCCGGTCTCGCCAGGAGCGCATGTCAAGCTCCCCCAGGAGGGCGTCAGCGGTGGCGCGGTGCTTGCCCGCCTCCGCCGGCTCGCCGAGCGCCGCGTGGAGGCGGCTCACGCCGAGGTGGGTCTCCGCGAGGAGCGGGCGCAGGCCGAGCTCCCCGGCAAGCCGCATGGCCATGCCGTAGCGCTCGAGCGCCTCGCCGGCGCGCGGGGGCGCGCTGCGCGCAGCGGCGTCGCCCAGCACCGCGCAGGCCGTCGCCTGCTGCCCCCGCTCGCCCGCCTCCTCGGCGAGCTCGAGTGCCTCTCGGGCGGTCGCCTCGGCGCGCGCGAGCTGGCCGTCGGCCACGTAGCCCTCGGCGAGGTTCACGAGCCAGGCGGGCAGGTACGCGCGAATGCCCAGATCGCGGCTCAGGCGCACGCCCTCCTCGAGGAGCTGGAGCCCCTCGCTCACGTGACCCATCCGGACGAACGCGAGGCCCAGCAGCGACGACGGGATCGGCTGCCAGACGGTCAGGTGCGCGCGCCGGCACGCCTCCAAGCTCCGCTCGAGCGGCAGGACTGCGCGCGCGAGGTGGCCGCGCCGGATCGACACCAGCCCGGCGATCGTCCACGCGATCGTCTGGCTGTAGGCGTGGCGGGTCGCCTCGGCGGCGAGGTGCGCGCGCTCGAGCGCGGCGTACGCCGGGTCGAATTCGCCGCGGTCCGCGAGGCTCATCCCGAGCCAGGCGCAGGAGGCGACGTGCGACGTGCCGGCGCGCGATTCGTCGAGCGAGTCGACGTTCTCCCTGAGCACGCGCTCGGCGCGCGCGTAGTCGCCGAGCGCGTGGAAGCTCTGACCCATGTACTGGCGTGCGAGGGCTTGGAGCGCCACGTCGTTCGTGGCCTTGCCCACCGCGAGGCAGCGCTCGCCGTAGTCGATCGCCAGCGCGGTCTCGCCCTTGAGGTAGTGGTGGTTCACCAAATACGTGTAGACGCGGGCCAGGCGCTGCTCGTCGCCGAGCTCGCGCGCGATCCGCTCGGCCTCGCGCGAGACGGCAAGCACCTCGTCGAGCCGGCCGAGCTGGAGCAGGGGCGGCCGGAGGTCGAGCCGGAGGTCGATCGAGCCCTCGGCGGTCTCGCGGCTCTGGGGCAGGCGGCCAAGCGCCTGCAACGCCGCCTCGAAGGACCGGACCGCTTCCAGGTTCGCCGCGCGCGCCACCGCCCGCGCGCCCACCTGGCGGTTGTAGATCGCGGCCTTCGCCCACACCTCGCCGCGCGAGGCGTGGTAGGCGAGCGCGTCCATGGAGGTCGAGAGGCGGTCGCCGTAGAGCGTCTCGATGGCAGGGACGATGCGCGCGTGGAGCGCGCGCCGCTGCTCCCTGAGCAGGCTCGCGTAGGCCACGTCGCGCGTGAGCGCGCTCTCGAACCGGTATTCGAGGTCGGGGAAGAGCCGGGCTTCCTCGAGGAATCCCGAGGCCACGAGGTGCTCGAGCGCGCGCCGCAGCGTGTCGCCGGGGACTTCGGCGACGGCCTCCAGGAGCGCCTGCGGCACCTCGATCCCGATGACCGCGGCCGACTGGAGCAGGAGCTTCTCGTCGTACGGCAGCCGGTCGATCCGGGCCGCGATGATTGCCTGGACGGTCGCCGGCACCTGGAGGTTGCCGACGTCGCTCCCGAGGCGATGGGCCCCGCGCTCGCCGACCAGCACCTTGGTCTCGGCGAGCGTACGGACGATCTCCTCGAGAAAGAACGGATTGCCGTTGCTCCGCTCGATGAGGAGCTTGCGGAGGGGCCCGAGCGCGCGGTCGGGGCCGAGGAGGGTGAGGAGCAGCTCCTCGGCGCTCGCCGGCTCGAGCGGCGGGAGCGGCACCTCGGTGAAGCCCGGCCGGCTCCGCCAGTCGGGCTCGAACTCCGGCCGGTAGTCGACGAGGAGCATGATCCGGGCGGAGAGGACCGGCTCGAGGAGGCCGCCCAGGAACGCCTGGGTCTCGGCGTCGATCCACTGGAGGTTCTCGAAGACCAGCAGTAGCGGCCGGCGGTCGCTCTCCTTGAGGATCAGGCGCGTGAGCGCGTCGAGGACGCGGCCGCGCCGCTCGCGCGCGTCGAGGGCGCGGAGCGGGTCGTCCTCCGGCAGGGCGTCGAGCAGCGACAGGACCGGAGCGACGGCGTCGTCGAGCTCCGGGTCGAGCCCGAGGAGCTTCGCCACCACCGTCCCGGCGATCGTTGGGGCGTCGTCGCGGTCGTCGAGCTCGAAGTATTTCCTGAGCAGCCCGATGATCGGCAGGTAGGACGTCGCCTTCTCGTACGGCACCGAGGACGACTCCAGCACCCGCCAGTCGCGGGCCCCCGGCGACTGGACAAACTCGTAGAGCAGGCGGGACTTGCCGAGACCCGGCTCGGCCGTGACGGCCGCGACCTGGCCGTGGCCCGTGTGGGCAAGCGCGAGCATCTCCTGGAGCCGCTCGATCTCTGCCTGTCGGCCGACGAACCGAGAGAGCCGCTGTACGCCGCTCCTGAGCATCGACCGCGCCGGCACGACGCCGACGAGCTCGTAGAGCGGGAGGGGCCCGTCGAGCCCCTTCACCGGCCGCGCGCCGAGCGGAGTGACGCGGATCGTGTCCTCGGCCAGCCGGAGCGTCGTCGGCGTGATGAGGATCGAGCCCGGGTTGGCCATCTGCTCCATGCGCGCCGCCAGGTGCGTCGTCTGGCCGACCGCCGTGTAGTCCATGTGGAGGTCGCTGCCGATCGTCCGTACGACGACCTCGCCGGAGTTGAGCCCCACCCGGATCCGGACGGCGATTCCTTCGACGCGCTGGAACTCCTCGGCGTAGCGCGCGACGGCCCCTTGCATTCGGAGTGCGGCGTAGCAGGCGCGGACGGCATGGTCCTCATGGGCCAGCGGCGCGCCGAAGAGCGCCATGATCCCGTCGCCCATGACCTGATTCACCGTCCCCTCGTAGCGGTGGACGGCCTCCATCATCCGCTCGAGGACGGCATCGAGGAGGCGCCGCGCCTCCTCCGGGTCGCGGTCGGCGAGGAGCTCCATCGAGCCCTTGAGGTCCGCGAAGAGCACGGTCACCTGCTTGCGCTCGCCCTCCAGCGCCCGGCGCGAGGTGAGGATCTTCTCGGCGAGGTGCTGCGGGGTGTACGCGCGCGGCGCGACGGCGGCCGGCGCGGCCTCCAGGCGCGCGCCGCAGCCGTTGCAGAACCGGGCGCCCTGGGGATTCTCGTGCCCGCAGCGGGAACACGTCATGGCGGGAAGCTTAACCGACCCGGCGGCGCGCGGCTACCCGCCCCGGCCGCTGCCCGCCGGCCGCCGCGGCGACGGTTTCAAATTGACATCGCTTCGAAGGTGCCGTTAACATCGACTCGATGACCGACGCTACGTGGCCGTCATGATGCGACTCCGACGATTGAGTCTCAGCTTCTGACGGTGTTCGATAGTCCGCCGGCCTCATCCGACCTCGCGGGCTTCAGCGGTTCTCCCCCCTTCATCACCCGACCCACCAGCGCGCAGGACACCCCTGCGCCCGTGCACGAGGAGGCGAATGCTCCACTTCACGATTGACGGGTTCCAGGGGTTCCGCTCGCGCTTCGACCACGTGCCGCTGATCCAGGAGGTGCTCGAAGAGGTTCCGGCGCAGCTCGGCCTCAAGCCGGTGATGCCCGCCTTCGTGCTCCCCTACTACAACGGGGTCGTCGCGGAGGACTGCGGGGTGAGCGCGTTCCTGTTCCTGGCCGGCGGCCACTTCACCCTGCACACCTTCTCGTTCCGCGAGGCGTACTTCGCCGACCTCGTCGCGCCCGAGCCGTTCGACGCGGACCGGCTTCGCGCCGTCCTCGAGGCGGTCTTCCCGTGCGCCAGGACGACCGTCCAGACGGTCGAGCGCTGCGACATGAAGGACACCGAACCCGACGTGGAGTCCGACTTCGGCCCGCACCTCTTCCTCAACATCGACGCCTACCAGGGGCCGCAGAGCATGGACACGCTCTTCGCCCTCTTCGACCGGCTGCCGCGGACGATCGGCATGACGCCGATCATGCGCCCCTACGTCCTCCGGGACACGATGCCCGACGGGCGGCGGGTGCTCTCCGCCCTCACGATGATCGCGGAGAGTCACGTGAGCCTGCACGTCTTCCCGGACGAGGAGCGGGCGTACTTCGACCTCTTCTCCTGCCGGTTCTTCGACCGGGACCAGGTGGTGCCGCAGCTCAAGGCGTGCTTCCCCGGCGGCACCGTCCACGAGGCGCTCATCGCCCGCGGCAGCCGCTACCGCTACCTCCGGACCGAACGGGTGGACGAGCACGCGAAGGCCCACTCGTGGCTTCACACCGGACGCTGACCAGGAGGCCAGGAATGGCGCGAAAGCTCGACGACCCGGATCTGATCCGCGAGCCGATGACGGTGGTCGAGGGGGGGCGGACGCCCTCGGTCCTCGCCATGCTCACGAAGATGCGCCGCTCCGCCTTCCAGGGGCGTCAGCTCGGCGAAGCCTTCGAGGTCTGGAAGCGGTTGATCGAGGGCCCGAGCCTCATCAGCCTCGGCTACGCGGCGTCGCTGTCGAGCGCCGGCATGTGGCCGCTGGTGACCTGGCTGATGGAGCGCGGCTATATCGACGCTCTCGCGTCGACCTCGGCCAACATCACCGAGGACCTCCTCGAGCAGCTCGAGGGCACCCGGCTCTATCGCGTGGACGTCAATGACGTGGACGACGAGCGGCTGTGGGTCGAGGGCTACTATCGCTTCTACGACCACATCGTCTCGAAGGAGAAGTACGACCAGCTCGAGACCCGGGTCATGAGCGCGTTCATCGACGACCTCGCCGAGACCTGGCGGAAGCCGTCAATCCCGACGGTGCGCTTCCTGCACGAGCTGGGCCTCTGGCTCGAGGCGAAGGGCTTCCGGCGCTCGATCCTCGCGACGGCCGCGCGCTGCCAGGTGCCGGTGTTCTGTTGCGGCCTGCCCGATGGGCCGATCGGCGAGGGTTACGACAAGGCCGCGAAAGCCGACCAGGCGCCCATCGTGGATTTCTTCCGCGACTACAAGATCGCGACCGACATGATGGACGCGGCGATGACCGCGGGGCGCGGCACGTCGGTCGTCTTCCTCGGCGGCGGCGTGCCGAAGGACTTCCTCCAGATCACGGCGACGAGCGTCTCCTCGCGACACGGCAACGGGGACGCCAAGCCCCACGTCGCGGCGATCCAGATCACGACCGACAACACGATCTTCGGCGGGCTCGGCGGCGCCGCGCTCGGGACCGAGTGCATCTCGTGGGGCAAGGAGGCCAAGGCCGGCGACAACGTCATGTGCTTCGCGGACGTGACGCTCGCGCTGCCGCTGATCTGCCAGGCCCTCTACGAGCACTTCGGTCCCGACCACCGCCGGCAGATCCCGAAGCCGCTCACCCTCGCGGAGGTCTTCTAGCTGCGCGGCGCGCGATCGGGCGTCCCCGCCCTCGTGTCCTGACCCGGGGGCGCCGGGATCGACTTACCAAGAACTCGATCGATATGATTCTGGTAAGACGATGGAAACGGTCACGATTTCGAGCAAGTATCAGCTCGTCCTCCCGCGTGGCGCCCGAGAGCGGCTGGGACTCCGCCCCGGCATGAAGCTCACGGTCGTGGACAAGGGGGGCGTCATCTTCCTCGTGCGCGAGCGGCCCATGCGCGCGTACAGGGGCGTGGCCCGTGGCGCGAGCGCCCGAGGCCTGCGGGAGAAGAAGGACCGCCTCTGATCCTGCTCGACTCCGAGCGGCTGGATCGAGTATCTGGCCGATCGGCCTCGCGCCGGACGCTTCGCCCGCTACGTGGAGGGCACCGAGCCGCTGCTCGTCTGCGCGATCGAGGTGTACGAAGTCTACAAGGTGATCCGACGGGATCTGTCGGAAGAGCGCGCCGTCGAGGCCGTCTCCGCGCCGCGGCGGGCGACGATCGCGCCCGTCGACGAATCCCTCGCCATCGAAGCGGCTGACATCTCGCTGACGCACGGCCTGGCGATGGCCGATTCCATGGTCTACGCGACCGCGAGCCGTCATGGCGCGACGCTCGTCACCGGCGACGAGGACTTCGAGGGTCTGCCGGATGCCGTCGTGATCCGGTAGGTCCGGTCGCTAGCTGCCGCGACACGCTATGCGACCGGAGCGGAAGGGAGGCGCTACTATGGGCGCGTGACCGACCACGACTCCGGCCCGGCGATGGAGCGCTAGTCGCATGCCGTCGCGCTCCGACCTCCGGACGATTGCGCGGCGGGCGATGCGCGCACGGGGGCTCGAGCCCGACTTCTCTCCCGCGGTCCTCGCCGAGACTGGCGCGATCGCCAAGCCCGCCGACGAGCGTGGGCCCGCGATCCGCGACCTGCGGGACCGCCTGTGG
>JBGPIS010000110.1:0-7366 GCA_041484965.1 Methylomirabilia bacterium | reverse complement strand
GTAGACGCGGGTGATGTCGACGCCGAGCGCGGCGGACATGCGGGGATTTTCGGCGGTGGCCCTCACGATGCGGCCGAAGCGCGTGCGCCGGAGCATCCCGCCCATCAGCGCGGCGATCAGCCCGCCGGCCGCGATGACGATCAGGTTGTAGACCGGGATCGTGAGCCCGCCGGCCTTGAGCTGCCCGTACGCGAGATAGAGGTTCCCCATCTGGTGAGGCGACGTGCCCCAGAAGAACCGGATGACGTCCTCGAACATGAGGACCAGGGCGAAGGTGAGCAGCATCTGGAAACCCTCATCGCGGCCGTAAATGGTCCGGAGCACGCGCTCGACGACGGGACCGATCGCGGCGAGGAGGATGCCGCTCGCGAGCAGAATGGCGAGGAGGAGCAGCTGCGGAGCGCCGGCGCCGAGCGCCCACGTCACCATCGATACGCCGAAGTAGGCGCCGAGGGCATAGAAGGAGCCGCACGCCAGGTTCACGATCTTCTGGACACCGAACACCAGCTGGAGCCCGGCGGCGACCAGAAAGAGTGTGGCGGCGTGAAACACGCCGCCCAGCACGATATTGGCGCTGTGCAGGATCAGGGAACCGCGGTCCTCAGACCTTCCAGCTGTTGATCCAGTCGTACAGCCCCACGCCGGAGGGCTTCTGCACCTGCTTCGTCGTCATCATCTCGACGGGGTCGATCGTCACGAAGTCGTACCTGTTCTTGTGCGTCGTGAGGCCCTGGTAAAAGTTGGCCTCCATGATGTGGTCTTCGCGATAGCGCCGCATGCCCGAGAGCGACTCGACCTCGATGCCCTCGAGGGCCTGGATGATCTGATCGGTCGAGGGCCACTTGCCGCCGCTCGCCTTGGCCGCCTTCTCGACCGCCGCCTTGTAGGCGACGATCGTGAAGTAGCCGTGGTCGGACTCGTAGCTCGGCCACTCTTTGTACTTCTCGTAGTGCTCCTTGGTGAACTGCCGGAGGAGCGGGCTCGGGTTCGGCATGTCGAAGTACATGGTGTTGTAGCCGAGGATCATCCCTTCAGGCGTGAAGGCCTTCTTGAGCGTCTCGTGGAGCATCCCGGCGACGGGGAAGACGAACTTCGTGTTCGCGGTCATTCCGACGGCGTGCGCCTGCTTGAGGAAGATCGATGTGTCGGCGGCCCAGAACGACGAGAAGATCAGGTCGGGCTTGGCCTGCTGGAGCGCCGCGACGTGCGAGGTGAACTCGGTCGTGCCGAGCTTGGGCCAGAGATCGAGCACGGGGGTGACGCCCATGTTGTACTTCTGCATGATCGCCACGAAGGCCGCCCAGTTGTCACGGCCGTAGGAATAATCGGGGTTGATGCCGGCGACGGTCTTGATTTTCCCCCTGAAGTACTTGGCGGTGAGGATCGAGGACATGACCGCCTCGCACTCGTTGTCGCAGCTCCGGAACACGTACTTCACCTTCGGCATGCTCTCTTCGACGCCCTTCTGGGTCGTGGCGTCCCAGGAGAGCCACAACGTCTTGAGGTCCTCGGCGACGGGACCCAGCGCCAATCCGACCGCGGTGGAGATGCCCCCGGAGACCGCGTCCACCTTGTTCTGGAGCGCGAGCTTGTTGAAACGCTCGACCGTATCCTTGGGGCTCGACTCCTCCTCGACCAGCAACTCGATCTTGCGACCGAGGATGCCGCCGGACGCGTTGATCCGGTCCGCCGCCCACTGGACTCCGCGGAGCCCGAACTCACCGGTCTGCGCGGCGACGCCGGCCTTGATGGCGAGGACGCCGATCTTGATCGGACCCGACTGAGCGAAGGCGGGCGCGGCGTCGAGGCGAGTCCCCGCGGCCACGGCCGCGCCACCCAGACCTTTCAGGAAGTTCCGTCGCGTGGTCGTCATAGACACCCTCCTCGCTTTCTATCGGACTGAGCTCGAGTCCTTGTCCGCGGCCGCTCGGCGCGCCGTATTCTATCGCGGTTCCGCGGCGGCTGCCCACCCGGACGTCTCGCGCGTCACGCCGACGGCCGTGCGGGGGTGGCCCCGTGGATGAAGCAGCCCGGGTAGCCGTGGCCGCAGAGGTTCCCCGTCGGCCGCGCCTTGACGATCACGGTGTCCTCGTCGCAGTCGACGAGGATCTCGGTGGCGTCGACGAAGTGGCCGTCATCCTCGCCCTTCACCCAGACCCGCCCGAGGGTGCGGCGGAAGAGCGTGACGCGGCCGGTTTCGAGCGTCTTCTGCCACGCCTCCTCGTTCATGAAGGCGGTCATGAGGACATCGCCCGTGTCGGCGTGCTGAATGACGACCGGGACGAGACCGTTGAGCTTGCTGAAGTCGAGCTTCGTCTCGTACGTCCACTTCGCTCCCATGGCCTGCGTTCCTTTCCGCGCCGGGCGATCAATCGGTCCAGACCTGGACCCGGGAGGATTTCCCCCCGCAGGGTCAGGCGGACAGCGCGCAGAGACAACGCATCTCCGCGCGGAACTCGATGGAGTCTCCCGGCTTGCTGCGTCCCGGCAGGATCCCGAGTCCTCCGGTCGCGACGTCGATGTGCATCGTCTGGAAGACGTTGAGCGGGCTCGGGATGTCCTCCGCCGGAATGTTCCACGGCTTCAACGCGTCGGTGAGGATTTCCCAACACCCGAACTCCGGCAAGCCCTGGCCGCCGCCGGGCTCGAACCCACCGGCGAAGCCGCGGTATTTGCCGCTCTGGAAAATCCAGCGGCTGCACATCCCGTACTGGAGGTCGTGGATCCCGTAGGTGTCCTCGGTGATCGTCATCATGACGTTGTTGCTCTTCGAGTAGAGCACGTGGCCTTTGGTCACGAAGATGCGCCCCTGGTTGGCCTTGGTGCGTCCCTGATCGAACCGCTCGCTCAAACTGTCGGCGTTGAAGACGACGAAGTCCCCGATCTGGCCGCCGTCCACCTCGATGATGCGCAATCGTTGCCCACGCTCGACCACCCCCGCCCAGCCGGTCCGCGGCGGGAGGTGCCTGTCGAGGAGCAGGGTCACCGCGCGTCCTCGAAGGCGAGCGCTTCGGCAGCGAGGCGTCGAGCGGCCTCGCCCGGATTGGGGGCCGCGTAGATGGCGCGGCCGATGATGGCGTAGGTCATGAGCGCGGGCGCCGCCGAGAAGGCCCTCGTGATATCCCCGCCCAGCGGCCCGATGCCGGGAAGAAACAGCCTCACGGTGCCCTTCGTCGCCAGCGTCGTCGCCTGGCGGCGGATCGTTGTCACTTCGGTCGCCGGGACGATGAAGTCGCGCGCGCCGAGCGCAAACGCGCGCTCAGTGATCCGCCCGAGCGCACTGCCGGCGACATAGCCGCCGCCCTTGACGAGATAGTCGCGGAGCGGAAGCGCGCCGCCGACGACAGGCAAGAGCCCGGCCTTCACCGTCTCGCCCACGAAGGCGTCGACGGCGGTCGGTCCGCCGAGCGGGAACAGAATGAGCGCGTCCACTCCCGCGTCGCGGCAGGCCGCCACGTACCCGGCCGCCATGCTCGGGATGTCGAGCCCGGCCTTCTGATGATCGTAGAAGAGCGTTTTCGTCGTGACCTTCCGGAAGGCGCTGACGACCGGAGCCAGCCCGTAACGGAGCGTCAGCAGAGAGCCGAGCTTGTATCCGACGAGGCCCTCGACCGGGTCAATCGCCTCGAGCAGACGCGAGACGGCGTCGAGATCGTCCAGGTCGCAGGCGCAGACGATGCCGTGCCGGCGGCGCTGGAGCTCCGCGAGGTGGTTCATGGGCTAGTGGGCTCTCCCGAGCCTGATCTGGCGGAGCGCAGACGCCTTCATCTCGCCGACGTCCAGGCTGACGTCGATCACCTGGATGTTGTTCGTCAGATCACCGGCCGAGATAATGTCCACACCGGTCTTGGCGATGTCGACGACCGTGTGCTCGCGGACCCCGCCGGAGGCCTCGACGAGGGCGCGCCCGTCGATGAAGGCCACCGCCTCGCGCATCTCCTCCATGGTCATGTTGTCGAGCATGATGATGTCGACGCCGGCCGCGAGCGCTTCCTTGACCATCTCCATGGACTCGCACTCGAGCTCGATCTTGAAGGTGTGCTGGGCGCGACTCCTGAGAATCTCGACGGCCCGGCTGATGCCGCCCGCGGCCTTGATGTGGTTGTCCTTGACGAGGATGCAGTTATGAAGTCCGAAGAGATGGTTGTGGCCGCCGCCGACGCGCACCGCGTACTTCTGCAGCACCCGGCAACCGGGGACCCCCTTGCGCGTGTCGGTGATCCGGGCCTTGTACGGCTCGAGCAGCCCCACGTACCGCCGTGTCTTCGTCGCGATGCCGGACATGTACTGGATGTAGTCGAGCGAGACGCGCTCGCTCGCGAAGAGCACCCAGCACGGCGCGGTGATCCGCATGAGGACCGTGCCCTTCTCGACCTCATCGCCGTCCTCGACCTCGTGGATGACGGTGCACTCGGGGTCGAGGATCTTGAAGACCTGCTCGGCCACCGGCAGGCCGGCGACGACGGCGCGCTCCTTGACGTAGATCTGGCAGCTCGCCGTGTCCTTGGGCCCGACGAGGAATCCCCCGGTCGTGTCACCCGGTCCGATCTCCTCGCGGAGCGCCGCCTCGACGATCGGTCGGATGATGAAGGGATTGAGCTGCATCGCCGGGTCCTCCTCCTGCCGCGTGGGACTGCGAACGAGGACTGGGATTCGATTATATAGTGTGGCGGCGGGACTATATCATGGCCGGCGCCTGCGGGGCGACGTGGAGAGGTGGACGATGATCCAAGCGATCGTCGGCGGAACCGTGATCGACGGGACGGGTCGGGATCCGATCGCCCGAGGGGCCGTGGTGATCGACGCGGGGCGGGTGCGTGACGTCGGCGGGGAGGCCTCGGTCCAGATCCCCCGCGGCGCCAGGGTCTTCGATGCGGCGGGCCGGACCGTGCTCCCCGGGTTCATCGACTGCCACGTGCATTGCACGTACCGCGCGCGGGATATCCGCCGGCACCTCCTGAACTCGCCGACGTACAACGTTTTGAAATCGACGTCCATCCTGCGCGAGACCCTCGAGTGCGGCGTGACGACGGCGCGCGATATGGGTGGCGCCGATCCCGGGTTCCGCCAGGCGGTCGAGGAAGGCGTCATCGCCGGCCCGCGGCTCCTGGTGTCGATCGTGATGATGTCGCAGACCGGCGGTCACGGTGACTGCTGGGTGCCGGCTGGGTTCCGGGTGCCACGGCGGGCGTGGCTGCCGAACAACGTCGCCGACGGCGTGGACGGAGTCCGGAAGCTGGCGCGGGAGCTGCTGATGGCGGGCGCGGACTTTCTCAAGATCTGCGCCACGGGTGGCATTACCTCGGTGACCGACGACTACGACGAGGCACAGTTCACGGTCGACGAACTCAAGGCGGCCGTCGACGAGGCGGCGGCGCGCAAGAAGCGGGTGGCGGTCCACGCCGAGGGCGTCGCGGGGATCAAGCGCGCGTTGCGGGCCGGGGCCTACTCCATCGAGCACGGCTGGTTCATGGACGAGGAGTGCGTCGACCTGATGCTCCGGCAAAAGACCTGGTGGGTGCCGACCCTCGCGCTGGTCCCCCTGTCGCGGGACCGGAGGATGAAAGACAAGGCGTGGGACACCGCCCAGCTCGGCGAAGAGGCCCGGAAGGACGAAGAGATTTACCGGAGGCAGATCGATCAGGTCCCGCTCTGGAAGCATGCGGTCGCGAAGGGGCTCCGGGTCGCCATGGGGACCGACCAGTCCCATCGCCTCCTGACTGGAGAGAATCTCGTCGAGCTCGAATTCATGGTCAAGAACCTCGGGATGTCGCCGATGCAGGCGATCGTCGCCTCGACGAAGATCGCCGCCGAGTGTCTGGAGCGATCGGAACTCGGCACGCTCGAGCCCGGCAAGCTGGCCGATGTCGTGATCGTCGACGGGAATCCGCTCGACGAAATCCGGGTCCTGGGCGATGCGAAGAGGATTCACCTGGTGATGAGGGGCGGCCAGCCCTACCGGGACCGCCTCAACGGCCCGTAAGATAGATCTCGAGACGGGGGCGGAACGTCACTGGAGCCACGGGTCAGGCTCGATGGCGAGGGCGTCGACGATTTTCGTGTGCGCCGTGGTGAAATTCATCGTCTCGATCATCTCGACGATTTCGGCGTCCGTGAGGCCCTCCGCCTTCAGCTCCGCGACCTGCGCGTCCGTGATGGCGTTGGCGTCGAGCGCGGCCTGGCGGCAGAACCGCAGCATCAACACCTCGCGGCGCGTGAGCCGCGTGCCGCGCAGTCCCGGTACGCCGAGAGCCTCGTGAACCTCCTCGGGTTCGCCGCCCTCAGCCCTGAGGGCGGTGCTGTGGAACTTCACTCAGTAGGTGCACTTGTGGAGAGCCCCCATCGTCAGGCCGATCGCCTCCTTGGTCCGCCGGGGCAGGCGCCCGCTTCCGAGAAGGTTCTTCATGCGATCCCAGTTCGACTCGAGGCTCGGCAGGTGATTCGCGTACGCGCGCAGGAGATTCGAGACGCGCCCGGGGCCGCGGACGGCTTCGATTTCGTCGAAGATCTCTTTCACGCGCCCGCGCGCCTCGTGGGGGTCGATCAATCGGATCCTCATCAGGGTTCTCCCTCTCACGCGGCCCAGTCGAACGGACCGTAATGGGCGTTCTTGCCCGCGTGATTCCACGAACGGCCGTGATCCTGATAGGCGCCCCGCCGGCCGATGGCCGACGCCATCATGCGGCAGGCCAGGTGCTTGACGTTTCGGATCCAGATCTCGGTGACGCCGTCGGCGCCGGTGATGCCTTCGACCTCGAGACTCAGCACGCCGGGGATTTCCACGAACCGGCGGTGGTCCGCCGCGCGGTAGGTGATCGGCACCACCCTCGGCGGGTACCACTCGCTGACCAACGCGGCGACGCGCGCCATCGGGCCGCCCGCCCGCCCGAGAAAGATCGAGCTCAGGGCGTGACGCTGAGCGTCCGAGGCGTCGGCGGGGAGGTAGGGAGCGACGCGCCAGTCACCGTCCGCCATCCGACCCGGAACGTGGATCGCGAGCACGACGGTGAGCCCGTCCAGGGGAATGCCATCGAAGGCTCCCGCCTCCGTATGAAAGACCGCCGGAAGATCGCAGTGTCCCGCCGTCGGCGTCGCCAGGGGCAGCGCGCGTAGAGGGTCGCGCGGCCCGAGCAGGCAAGGGCAGAAGAGGTCGCAGTTACAGTTCTCGACGTACTCGCCGCGAAGGCTCCAGCCCATCTACACGACGCCGAGCTGCTTGCGGGCGAGTTGCGTGCCCGCGACGAGGCGCTTGAGCTTCTCGAACGCGACCCAGCGCGGCACCGGGAAGAAACCGCAGTCCGGCACGGCCGAGAGGCGCTCGATCGGGATGTACTTGGCGCAGAGCGCGAGCCGCTCGGCGACGTCC
>JBGPIS010000109.1:0-7405 GCA_041484965.1 Methylomirabilia bacterium | reverse complement strand
TGCTTCGTCCGGGATTCGGGGATGAGCGAGGGCAGCACGCCCTGGACGAACATCGCGAGCGTCACGAAGAAGAAGCCCGCGCCCGCCGCGATCGAGGTGGCGGACTTCATTGTAGCGAGGGCCGCGAGCCTGGCGTGAACCGCAGGTGGCCTGCCCCAGGTGCGCGTGGCTTCATTGTAACGAGCTCCGCGAGGCCGCCACACTCCGGGGGTGGCCTGAGACGAGGCACGACCCCGCTGCGTTCCACATGTTGCTTTTCATGCCTGTGAGGGCCGCGAGTCCGGCGTGAACCGCGGGTGGCCTGCCCCAGGTGCGCGCTTCAGCATGTTGATCACGAGCAGCGACACGCCGACGTCCATGGCGATGCCGGTGAGCGTGCGGAGCCACCAGTAAGGGCGCATGGCGGAGAGCGAGTCGAGCCACGCGGCCCCGGCCATGAGCATGAAGCCCTGCTGGAGCCCCTGCGCCGCGAGGATCAGGGTCATGGCGGAGATCCCGAGCGTGACGAGCCAGAAGCCCCAGTTGCCGAGGCGTCCACTCCAGAGCGGCACGCCACTGACGCGCGGCCAGACGTAGAGCGCGCCGGCGAGCGCCCAGAGGATGAACGTGCCGAAGACCGTGATGTGCGAGTGGGCGACGACGAAGTCGGTGAAGTGCGTCGGCTCCTGGAGCGACCGGAGGGCCTCGAGCGAGCCCTGGGTGCAGCCGATCAGGTACATGATCGAGCCGACGATCAGGAACTTCGCGGGGAGGTTCCGGCCGAACTCGTCCCAGCGGCCGAGCATCGTCCCGAAGAAGTTCTGGAGCACCGTCCACACCGGGACGATCAGCATCATCGAGGAGACGATCGCGAGCGTCTCCGCCCAGTCGGCGATCGGCGAGTAGAGGTAGTGGTGAATGCCGACGAACGGATAGAAGAACGCGAGCGACCAGAAGCCGATCAGCGAGAGCTTGTGGCTGTAGATCGGGTTCCGGACGCTCGCCGGCAGGAAATAGTAGATCAGCACGTAGCCTGCGGGCGTGATCCAGAGCCCGACGACATAATGGATGAAGAGCCCATGCCAGGCGGCGTTGTTGATCCCCGGGATGTGGTCGGGGCCCAGGATCATCAGCACCAGGTTCGCGTCGGTCCAGACGAGCGCGGCGATCAGGTACCAGAGCGACACGTAGAGCGGCGCCTCGCGGCGCCGGCCGATCGTGACGAGGCACTGCGCGGTGAAGGCGAGCAGGGCGGCGAAGAGCACGAGGACGTTGACGAGTGGGAGCTCGCCCGCCTCCCAGCCGCGGTTCCAGCCGAGCGCCATGAGGACGACGGCGGCGATCACGTTCAGGTTCCAGACCCAGAGGAGCGGCGCGGACCAGCGCGCACCGGCGAGCGGCACGCCGCAGAGGCGCGGGACGATCCAGTGGCAGAGTCCGATGAAGAGCGTCGAGAAGGCGCCCCAGATCACGCCGTTGACGTGGAGCGGGCGGAGGCGCCCGAAGGAGAGCCACGCGACGCCGCCGAGGAACTCGGGCGCGGTGAACTTGGTGGAGACGAGCGCGCCGATCGTAGGAAAGACGAGGAGCCAGACGAAGCCCCACGCCAGCCACTGCCGGATCAGATCACGGTCGACGAGCTCGTCGTTCGACGGGAGCGAGGTCGCCAGAGGCCGCTACGCCCGCATCCCGCGAAGCCTGGCGATCCGCTCCTCGATGGGCGGGTGCGTCGAGAAGAGGCGCATCAGCGCGCCGCCGCTCAGCGGATTGACGATGAAGAGGTGCGCGGTCGCCGGGGTCGCCGCCATCGGCGCCTGCTCGTTCGCCGTCTCGAGCTTCTCGAGCGCCTTGGCGAGCCCCCACGGCTTGCCCGCGACCTTCGCCCCCGTCGCGTCGGCCTGGAACTCGCGCGCGCGCGAGACGGCGAGCTGGACGAGCATCGCCGCGAGCGGGGCGAGCACCGCCATGAGGATCAGGGAGAACGCGTTCGAGCCGCCGCCCTCCTCGTCGTCGCTCGATCGGCCCCCCCAGATCGCGGCCCACTGCGCCATGTGGGCGAGATAGGTGATGGCGCCGGCCAGCGTCGCGGCGATGGTGGAGATGAGGACGTCGCGGTTCTTGACGTGCGCCAGCTCGTGCGCCAGCACGCCCTCGAGCTCCTCGTCGTCGAGGATCCGCATGATCCCCTCGGTAACGGCCACCGCGGCGTGGTCCGGGCTGCGCCCGGTCGCGAACGCGTTGGGCGTGTCGGTCGGGATCACGTACACGGGCGGCATCGGGATGCCGGCGCGCGTGGTGAGGCGGCGGAGGATCGCGTAGAGGCCCGGCGCCTGCGCCTCCGCGATCGGCTGGGCGCCGTACATGGCGAGCACGATCTTGTCGGAGAACCAGTAACTGAAGAAGTTCATCAGGAGCGCCAGCACGAAAGCGACCAGCATGCCCTGGCGGCCGCCGATCGCGCCCCCGAGCAGCACGAGCAGGGCCGTCAGGACGGCGAGCAGGAGCGCGGTCTTGAAGATGTTGGACATGCCTGAAGGGTAGCAAAGGGGTCCGAGGCGGTCAAATGCCTTGACTTGCGAGAATCGCGCCGATATACTGACCGCGTTTAGTGAAAAAATCTTTTGTTGATCAGGACTTAGCGACCATGCGCATCTGGGTATCGGACATCCAGGAAGACGGCCTGACGGTCGACGACGCGGCCGCTTTCGGCGCGCCCTTTTCGGATCCCGCCTGGCGTCTCGACGACCTGTCGCTCCACGTCGAGCGCGACGAGCAGGACGTCCTCGTGCACGGCGAGATCCGCGCGACGGTGCCCCAGGTCTGCGGGCGCTGCCTCGAGCCGTTCCCGGCGGGCGTGCGGGCGGCGGTGGACGTGCGCGTGGTTCCGCGGCCGGCGACCGCGGACAGCGTCGAGCTTCGCCCCGACGACCTCGACGTCGATTTCTACCAGAAGGACGAGTTGGATCTGGGCGCGCTGGTCCAGACCGAGACGACTCTGGCGCTCCCGATGAAGCCGCTCTGCCGTGACGACTGCCGGGGGTTGTGCCCGGTCTGCGGCGGCAACCGGAACCAGGTCGCGTGCGCCTGCCGACCGTCGGTGCCCGACCCGCGGCTGACCGCCCTCAGGGATCTGGCCGCGCGACTCTCACACTAGACAAGGGACACGCCCATGCCGCTGCCGAAGCGACGCCACTCCAAGACGCGCGGGCGCAAGCGCCGCACGCACTACAAGCTCGCCGCGCCCACGCGCTCGGTGTGCCCGCAGTGCCGTGAAGTCAAGCTGCCTCACCGGGTCTGCCCGCACTGCGGGTACTACAAGGGCCGGGAGATCGTCGCCGTCGAAGGGACGTAACCGTCCTGGCGCCCGGCGCGATGAAGATCGCCGTTGACGCCATGGGAGGCGACCACGGACCCGCGGTCGTCGTCGAAGGCGCGGTCGCCGCGGTCCGGGAGTTCGGCGCGTCCGTCATCCTGGTCGGCGACAAGGCCGCGATCGAGCGCGAGGTCGTGCGCCTGAGCGCGCAGAGTCTCGCCATCGAAATTTGCCACGCCTCGCAGGTGGTCGGGATGGGCGAGAGCCCCTCCCACGCCCTGCGCCGCAAGCGCGACTCCTCGCTCAGGGTCGCCGCCGAGCTCGTGAAGGACGGCAAGGCCGCGGCCTTCATCTCCGCCGGGAACACCGGCGCCGCGATGGCGATCGCGATGTTCGCGATCGGCGTGCTGCCGGGTGTGGATCGGCCCGCGATCGCGGCGGTGCTCCCCAACCTCCGGAAGTTCACGATCCTCCTCGACGCCGGCGCCAACGTGGACCCGAAGCCCTGGCACCTCCTCCAGTTCGCCGTGATGGGCCACGTGTACGCGCGCGACATCCTGGGCCTCGACAACCCGCGCGTGGGGCTCCTCTCCGTGGGCGAGGAGGAGGGCAAGGGCAACGAGCTCACCAAGGAGGCATACGAGCTCCTGAAGGACTCGTCGCTGAACTTCCTCGGGAACGTCGAGGGGCGTGACATCTACAACGGCCGCTGCGACGTGGTGGTGACCGACGGCTTCACCGGCAACGTGGCGCTCAAGATCTCCGAGAGCCTCGCCGAGATGCTCGGCAACATGATCAAGGAGGAGCTTCAGCGCGACACGCGGTCGAAGCTCGGCGCGGCTCTCGCGCTGCCCGCGTTCGAGCGGTTCCGGCGCCGCGTCGACTACACCGAGATGGGCGGCGCGCCGCTGCTCGGCATTGACGGCACCGCCATCATCTGTCACGGTGCGTCGCCGGTGAAGGCGATCAAGAACGCGGTGCGCGTGGCCCGGGAGTGGGCGCAGGCGGGACTGAACGAGCATATCAAGGCCGCGCTCGAAGCCGAGGTGGCGCGCGGCGGCCGAGAGGGCGGGCGCGAATGACGCGGGCCAGGATCATCGGGGTCGGCGCGTACGCGCCCAAGCGGATCCTCACCAACGCCGATCTCGAGAAGATCGTCGACACGAACGACGCGTGGATCGTCCAGCGAAGCGGCATCCGCGAGCGCCGCATCGCGGACGAGAGCGAGGCCACGTCGGATCTGGCGCTCCGGGCCGCCCAGCAGGCGCTCGAGCGCGCGAACCTCGTCCCCGAGGATATCGAGTTCATCGCAGTCGGGACGACGACGCCCGACATGTTCTTCCCGAGCGTCGGCAACATCGTCCAGCACCGGCTCGGCTGCGGCCGCGCCGGCTCCGTGGACCTGCTCGCGGCGTGCGCCGGCTCGATCTACAGCCTCTCGTTCGGCTCCCAGCTCATCCAGACCGGCAAGTACCGCCGGGTCCTCTGCATCGGCGCCGAGACGCTCTCGCGGATCACCGACTTCACCGACCGCGGCACCTGCGTGCTGCTCGCCGACGCGGCGGGCGCGGCGGTGCTCGAGGCCTCCGACGGCGACCGCGGGATCATCGACTTCGACCTCTACTCGGACGGCCGGTACTGGGACCTGCTCTACATGCCCGGTGGGGGCTCGCGCCATCCCGCGACGCGCGAGACGGTGGACGCCCGGATGCACTACGCGAAGATGAAGGGCAGCGAGGTCTTCAAGGTGGCCGTCCGCATGTTCGTGGACTGCGCCGAGCGGATCCTCACACGGAACGGCTTCACCACGGACGACGTGAACCTGTTCATCCCGCACCAGGCCAACCTCCGTATCATCGAGGCCGCCGTCAAGCGCGTGGGGCTGCCGATGGAGCGCGTGTTCATCAACGTCGACCGCTACGGCAACACGGGCGCCGCGTCCGTCTATGTCGCGCTCGAGGAAGCGGTGGCGACCGGGCGCGTGCAGCGGGGCGATCTCGTGCTGCTCGCGGCGTTCGGCGGCGGCTTCGCCTGGGGCGCCGCCCTCGTCCGCTGGTGACGGACCGAGCCATCGAGCCACAGACGAGAATGGCCCTCGAACCACGCAGCCGGCTCGCCACGCTCCAATGATCGCCTTCCTGTTTCCCGGCCAGGGGTCGCAGGCGGTCGGCATGGGCCGCGCGTTCTACGAGACGTCCCCCGGCGCGAAGGCCGTCTTCGAGGAAGCGAACGACGCGCTCGGCTTCGACCTCAAGCGGCTCGCGTTCGAGGGGCCGGAGGCCGAGCTCGCCCTGACGGCCAACACCCAGCCCGCCGTGCTCACCGCCTCGGTCGCCGCGGCGGCCGCGTGCGCCGAGCGCGGCTTGAGGCCGGCGCTCGCCGCCGGCCACAGCCTCGGCGAGTACTCGGCGCTCGTCGTGGCCGGCGGCCTCACGTTCGCCGACGCCGTGAGGCTCGTGCGCAAGCGCGGCGAGTTCATGCAGGACGCCGTACCCGTCGGGACCGGCGCGATGGCGGCCATCATGGGCCTCGAGCTCCCCGCCGTCGAACAGGTCTGCGCCGAGGCGGCGAAGGGTGAGGTCGTCGAGATTGCGAACGTGAACTCCCCCCAGCAGATCGTCGTCGCGGGGCACCGGGCCGCCGTCGAGCGCGCCGTGGCGCTGGCCGCCGCGCGCGGCGGCAGGAAGAGCGTTCTGCTCCCCGTGAGCGCGCCCTTCCACTGCGCGCTGATGTCGCCCGCCGCCGAGCGCCTCCGGCGCGAGCTCGAGCCCGTCGCCGTCGCCGACCCGGCCGTGCCCGTGGTGCGGAACGTCGACGCGGGCGTCACGCGGACGGCGGCGGAGGTCAAGCCGTTCCTTCTGAAGCAGGTGGTGAGCCCGGTCCGCTGGACCGACTGTGTCCGGCGCCTCGCGGGCGAGGGGACAACGACGTTCATCGAGGTCGGTCCCGGCCGGGTGCTCACCGCGCTCTTGAAGCGGATCGTGGACGGCGCGCGCGGGATCTCGGTCGAGGACCCGGCGGGCCTCGAGAACGCGCTCGCCGCCGTCGAGGGCAAGGCATGAGCGGCGCGGCGCTCGATGGCCGGGTGGCGATCGTCACCGGAGGGAGTCGCGGCATCGGCGCGGCGATCGCCGCGTTGCTGGCCGAGGACGGCGCGGCCGTGGTAGTCTCGGGCCGCGATTCGGACCGGCTCGAGCGCACCGCGACGGAGCTGGAGGCGCAGGGCCGCGCGGTCCTCTCCGTCGTCGCCGATGCGGCGAAGCGCGAGGACGCCGACAAGCTCGTCGAGGCGGCGAGAGCGCGGTTCGGCCGGGTCGACATCCTCGTGAACAACGCCGGCATCACGCGCGACGGGCTCCTCGTGCGCATGAAGGACGAGGACTGGGACCGCGTCATGGAGGTGAACCTCCGGGGCGCGTTCCTCATGACCCGCGCGGTGACGAAGGCGATGGTGCGCCAGAAGAGCGGCGGCCGGGTGATCAACATCGCCTCGACGGCGGGCGCGATGGGCAACGCGGGCCAGGCGAACTACTCCGCGGCGAAGGCGGGCCTCATCGGCCTCACCAAGGCGGCGGCGCGCGAGCTCGCGCACTGGTCGATCCTGGTCAACGCGGTTGCGCCGGGGCTGATCGAGACGGACATGGCGGCCGCGATTCCCGCGGCGGCGCGCGAGGCGCTGCTGGCGCAAGTGCCACTCAAGCGCGTCGGCACGCCGCGGGAGGTGGCCGAAGTGGTACGATTCCTCGCCGGGGACGGGGCGGCCTACATCACGGGCCAGGTGGTCCACGTCAACGGCGGGCTGTACATGTAGCGCATCCTACGCGTGGAGGTGACGGGTTCATGGCGAAGCCGGTCGACGAGAAGGTGAAGGAGATCATCGTCGAGCAGCTCGGGGTCGAAGAGGACGAGGTCACGCCGAACGCGAAGTTCATCGAGGACCTGGGCGCCGACTCGCTCGATACGGTCGAGCTCGTCATGGCTCTCGAGGAGCACTTCGACATCCAGATCCCCGACGAGGATGCGGAGAAGATCGTCACGGTCGGCGACGCGATCCAGTACATCAAGGACAACTCGTGATAGCGCACCTGTGTCAGGCCACCGACGGCTCAAGGC
>JBGPIS010000108.1:0-7447 GCA_041484965.1 Methylomirabilia bacterium | reverse complement strand
CGCGGAAGGTCTGCGGCGAGGCGATCCAGGTGCACGGCGGCATCGGCTTCACGTGGGAGTACGACCTCCACCTCTACTTCAAGCGCGCCAAGGCGCTCGAGGCGCAGTACGGGGACGCCGACTACCACCGCGAGCTGATCCTCCGGCGCGTGGCGGCGTAGCGCGCCGCCCCACCGTGGCCGCTCCGCCGCCGCTCGACGGCATCCGCGTCGTCGACCTCACGAGCTACATCGCCGGCTCCTACGCCGCGATGCAGCTCGCCGACATGGGGGCGAACGTCGTCAAGGTCGAGTCCCTCGACGGCGACAGCTTCCGCGAGCTGCCGGGCTTCTTCGGCTGGAACCGCGGCAAGCGCTCGGTCGCCCTCGATCTCAAGACCCCGGAGGGCCGCGAGATCGTCGAGCGGCTCGCCGCGCGCGGCGACGTGTTCATGGAGAACATGCGGCCCGGTGTCGCCGACCGCTTGGGCGTCGGCCACGGGCGCCTCGGCGCGCTCAACCCGCGACTCGTCTACTGCTCGGTCACCGCGTTCGGCTCCAGCGGTCCCGGCGTCGAGCGCCCGGGGTTCGATCCCGTCTTCCAGGCGATGGGGGGCGTCATGACGCTCCAGGGCTTCGGCGGGCCGCCCCAGTACCTCCGCACGGCGCCGACCGACTACTACACGGCGGCGCTCGCCACTCAGGCGATCCTCGCCGCGCTCTTCGCGCGCGAGCGCACCGGCCGGGGCCAGCGCGTGGAGACGTCGCTGCTCCGGGGCGTCATGGCGCTCCAGGCTGGCATCGCCGTGGACTACCCGTCGAAGCCGACGCTGATCCGGGACAACCCGACGTACCGCCTCTACCAGGCGGGCGACGGCGCGTGGTTCTTTCTCGCCGTCGGCAACCAGGCGTTCTGGACGAAGCTCTGCAAGGCGCTCGGCCTGGAGCACGTCGCCGACGATCCGCGCTTCGCCTCATGGCTCCTTCGCCTCGAGAACAACCAGGCGCTCCTGCCGCTGTTCGAGGCGACGTTCCGCTCGAAGCCCCGCGCCGACTGGCTCGAGCTCCTCGCCGCTCACGACATCCCCGCCGCGCCCGTGCAGACGGTCGCCGAGTTCATGAATGATCCCGCGGTCCGCCACCACGATCTGGTCCACGAGTACGACCATCCGGTCGTCGGGCGTCTGCGCATGATGGGCCAGCCGCTCGTCTTCGCCGACACGCCCACGCGCGACCCCGGCCCACCGCCGACGCTCGGCCAGCACACCGACGCCGTGCTCGAGGAGCTCGGCTACCCCGCCGCGCGGATCGCCGAGCTCCGGGCGCGCCGCGTCCTGGGAGGCCCGCCACGATGAGCTACGAGACGATCGTCTGGGAGGCCGCCGAGGGCGTCGCGACGCTCACGCTCAACCGCCCCGAGGTCCACAACGCGATGAACGAGCGGATGCGCCGCGAGCTGACGGAGTGCTTCGCCGCGCTCGTCTCCGACGACGCGGTGCGCGTCGTCGTCGTCACGGGCGCGGGCGAGCGCGCCTTCTCGGCCGGCGCCGACATCCGCGAGTTCGTCGAGCCTCAGGCCCCGACCCGCTTCCGCGAGACGCGCCGGCGCGTCGACTTCCGCCAGCTCATGGACCGCTGCCCTCAGCCGATCATCGCCGCGATCCGCGGCTATGCGTTCGGCGGCGGGCTCGAGCTGGCGCTCGCGTGCGACATCCGCGTCGCGGGCGACGACGCCCGGCTCGGCCTCACCGAGGTCGACCTCGCGATCATTCCGGGCGGCGGCGGCACGCAGCGCCTGCCCCGCCTGGTGGGCCGCGGCAAAGCGCTCGAGATGATCCTCACGGGCGCGCGCCTCGATGCCCGCGAGGCTTTGAGGATCGGCCTCGTCGAGCGCGTCGTGCCCGCGGCGCAGGTGCGCGCCGCCGCGCTCGAGCTGGCGAAGACGCTCGCCGCCAAGGCGCCGGTCGCGCTCCGCTACGCGAAGGAGGCGGTGGTGAAGGGGCTCGAGCTGCCGCTCGCCAACGGGATCCGGCTCGAGAACGACCTGTCGACGCTCCTCCGCACGACCGAGGACCGGATCGAAGGCGCCAGGGCTTTCCTCGAGAAGCGCAAACCCCGCTTTACCGGAACGTAGCCGGAGCGCACCTGTGTCAGGCCACCCACCGAACGAGCCGGGCTCGCGCTCCGGTACATAGCGCGTGCCGTTCGCGTACTACGCGCGCCTCAGCCGCGCTCAGCAGGCGATCTACCGGAAGAGCGATGCCCTCGCGGAGATCCGTCTGGAGCGCCCCGCGGCGCTCCACCCCCTCGTCGCGGCGCTCAAGGCGGCGCTCACGTCGGAGGATCGCGCCGCGACCCAGCGGGCGAGCCAGGCGCTGACCAGCGGGCTCACCGGCGGGATGGGACTCCCGGCCGTGCGCGTCGAGGTGCTCGCCGCGCGCCCGCACGCCCGCTGGGGCGAGCTCCACGGCCTCTACACGAACGAGCGCGGCCGGCCGATCACGATCCAGCTCTGGATGCGGACGGCCAAGCAGAAGCGCGTCGTGGCGTTCCGGACGTATCTCCGGACCCTTCTTCACGAGATCGGCCACCACGTGGACTACACGGGCCTCCGCCTCGCGGACTCGTTCCACACGGACGGGTTCTACAAGCGCGAGTCGAGTCTCTTCTACCAGCTCGTGCCGGAAGGGAAACCAGCAATGCTCACCGTCGAGGAGTACCTGAAGCAGGCCCCGGAGGTGCGGCTCGAGCGCCTCGCGCGCACGCCGGACGAAGTGGCCACCATGATCGAGGGCAAGGGCGAGCGCCTTCTGGCCCGGCGCCCGGACGCGAAGAACTGGGCGGCGAAGGAGGTCGTCTGCCACCTCCGCGACGCCGAGGAGCTGTTCGGGATCCGCTTCCAGACGATCCTCGCCATGCCGGAGCCCAGGCTCCTCGAGGTGGGGCCCGCCGACCGCTGGGCGGAGGAGCGCCAATACCTCCTGCACGACGTGGCCATCGCGCTCGATGCGTTCCGCCGCCGACGGGCCGACTCCCTCGACCTGCTTCGCGGACTGGCGCCCGCCGACTGGCCGCGCGCCGGCATCCACGAGCGGCGCGGCCGCATGACGATCGACGATTTGGTGGCTATCATGGCCTGGCACGACGACAACCATCTGGACCAGCTCAAGCGCGCGCTCGAGGGCAAGGTCTGAGAGGAGAACCGCGATGCCGACGATGGAAGCGTACGCCAAACAGCCGATCGCCGATCGCCTGAAGCGCTGCGAGCGGACCGCCGACGAGCTCGCCGCCGCCATCCACGGTCAGAGCGAGGCCGTCCTCGCGCGGCGCCCCGACGCCAAGAACTGGGCCGCCAAGGAGTGCGTCTGCCACTTGCGCGACGCCGAAGAGCTCTTCGGCGCCGTTCTGAAGACCGCGGTCGCGCAGGATAATCCTGCCTTCCCGTTCCCCGAGGCCGACAAGATCGCCGCCGACCGCCAGTACCTGAGCTCCGACGCGGCGCAGGCGGTCGCGGAGTTCCGCCGGCGGCGCCAGGAGACGCTGCGCCTGACGCGCGCGCTCACGCCCGAGCAGTGGAAGCGGGGGTTCAGCGTCGGCGGCAACGCGATGACGCTCGACGCGCTCGCCGCGCTCATGGCGTGGCACGACGACAACCACCTCGATCAGCTCAAGCGCGCGCTGGAGGGAAAAGCGTGAGTTAGAGCCCGCCCGCCGGGCGTTACCCCGGCGGCTATCCGCGGCGCCCGCTCGGGGGCGCGATATCCCCGACTTTCCGCGCTGGCCGCAGCGCCGCGGCGGGCCTGACTACTAATACCGCGAACCGCCCCTCACTCCCCGCTCTGCTGCAGGAGCTTGGCGACCAGCCCCGTCCAGCCGGTCTGGTGGCTCGCGCCGACGCCGGCGCCGTTGTCGCCGTGGAAGTACTCGTAGAAGAGGATCAGATCGCGCCACTGCGGGTCGCGCTGGAACTTCTCCGCCCCGCCATAGACCGCCCGCCGGCCGTCGCCGGCGCGCAAGAAGATCCGCGTGAGCCGCCGCGAGAGCTCCGCCGCGACGTGCCAGAGGTTCAGCCGGCTTCCGGAGCCCGTCGGGAACTCGACCTTCACGTTGTCGCCGTGGAAGTAGTGGAACTTCTGCAGCGCCTCGATCAGGAGGTAGTTCACCGGGAACCAGACCGGGCCACGCCAGTTGGAGTTGCCGCCGAAGAGCCCGCTCGAGGACTCCGCCGGCTCGTAGTCCACGCGATGCTCCACGCCGTCCAATCCCAGCACGTAGGGGTGGTCCTTGTGGTGGCGCGACACGGCGCGGATGCCGTGGGGCGAAAGGAACTCCGCCTCGTCCAGCATGAAGCGCAGCACGCGCGGCAGCTGCTCCTGCGACACGATCGACAGGAGCCGGCGCAGCCCCACGCCGGGCTTCGACGTCATCTGGACGTGCTGGCGGAACTCGGGGTGGTTGTCGATGAACCACTGCATCCGCCGCTTGAACCCCGGGAGCCTGTCCACGGCCTCGGGCTCGAGCGTCTCCACCGCGAAGAGCGGGATGAGCCCCACCATGGAGCGCACCTTGAGCCGGCGGGCGGCGCCGTCGGTGCGGAGGACGTCATAGTAGAAGCCGTCGTCCTCGTCCCACAGATCGAGCGTGTTCATCGCGTGGGCGATGTACACGAAGTGCTCGAAGAACTTGGACGCCACGTCCTCGTACGCCGGGTCCTGCTTGGCGAGCTCGAGCGCGATCGCGAGCATGCTGAGGCAGTACATCCCCATCCACGAGGTGCCGTCGGACTGCTCGATGTGGCCGCCGCCGGGCAGCGGCGCCGACCGGTCGAAGACGCCGATGTTGTCGAGGCCGAGGAAGCCGCCCTGGAAGACGTTCTTGCCCTCGGCGTCCTTGCGGTTCACCCACCAGGTGAAGTTCAGCAGGAGCTTGTGGAAGACTTTTTCCAGGAAGTCGCGGTCGCCCGTGCCACGGATGCGCCGCTCGATCCGGTACACGCGCAGCGCCGCCCAGGCGTGGACCGGCGGGTTGACGTCGCCGAGTGCCCACTCGTAGGCCGGGATCTGGCCGTTCGGGTGCATGTACCACTCGCGCAGGAACAGGATGAGCTGGGACTTGGCGAAGTCGGGATCGATGAGGGCGAGCGGGATCATGTGAAAGGCGAGGTCCCACGCGGCGTACCACGGGTACTCCCATTTATCGGGCATCGAGATGACGTCCTCGTTGTAGAGGTGTAGCCACTCGTGGTTCCGGCCCTGCCACCGCTCGCGCGGCGGCGGCGGACACGCGGGGTCGCCCTCGAGCCAGCGCCGGACGTAGTAATGGTAGAACTGCTTCGACCAGAGGAGCCCGGCGAAGGCTTGGCGCATCACGTTCTTCGCGTCGCGCGAGAGCTGCCTCGGGATCACCGTGGCGTAGAACTCGTCGGCCTCGGCGAGGCGCTGGGACAACGCCGCGTCGAAGCCCCTGTCGAACGGGTCTCCCGGGATCGGCGTGTTGCTGAGCCGGAGGCGCATCGTGACGCTCTGCCCCGGGCCGAGCACGATCCGCTGGTACCCCGAGACCTTGGAGCCGAACTCCGCGGGGTTGACCGCGTCCGTCTTCCCGTCGACGACGTAGCGGTTGATGCCGTCCTTCACGTACGGGCTCGGGGTCGGCACGCCCCCCAGACGCTCGCCGTTCGTGTCGTTCTCCGTGAACAGGAGCTCGGGCGAGCCCTCGCAGTAGAGCCACCGCGCGCCGAGCGACGGATGCTCTCCCTCGACGACGCAGTGGCCGGGTCCGGGACTCCCGGCGCGCAGTGTGGGCCGCTCGGGGCCTCCGGTGTCCCACGACCACGTGTTCCGGTACCAGAGGGTCGGCAGGAGATGGATCTCGGCCGGCTCGGGGCCCCGGTTCACCGCGGTGAGCCGCACGAGGATGTCGTCGGGCGCGGCCTTCGCGTACTCGACCGTCACGTCGAAGTAGCGGTCCTCGTCGAACACGCCCGTGTCGATCAGCTCGAACTCGGGCGCCCGCCGGTCCCGCCGCCGGTTCTCCTCGACGAGCCGCGCGTACGGGAACGCGGCCTGCGGGTACTTGTAGAGGAACTTCATGTAGGAGTGCGTGGGCGTCGAGTCGAGGTAGAAGTAGTACTCCTTCACGTCCTCGCCGTGGTTGCCCTCGCCCCCGCTGAGCCCGAACAGGCGCTCCTTGAGGATCGGATCCCGGCCGTTCCAGAATGCCCAGGCGAAGCAGAGCCGCCCGTGGTTGTCGGTGATCCCGCCGATCCCGTCCTCGCCCCAGCGGTAGGCGCGTGAGCGCGCGTGGTCGTGGGGGAAGTAATCCCAGGCGGCGCCGTCAGCGCTGTAATCCTCCCGCACCGTGCCCCACTGCCGCTCGGCCAGGTAGGGTCCCCAGCGCTTCCAGTGGGCGGTCCGCTCCCGGGCTTCCTTGAGCCTCCCCTCTTCCCGGGTCGTGGCCTTGTGTCTGTCCACCCTGGACCCACCTCCCCGAGCGTTCGAAGCGGCCTGGCCGGCGGCGCCTATGCGAGGCTCCCGGCGACGCGCGCCGCGCCCAGCAGCGCCGCGCGTGGCTCGAGCGCGAGCTGGATCGGAATCGCGGCCATCAGCGCGGCGAACCGCCCCTTGTCGCAGAAGGCCGCGGTGAACGTCCCGTCCTCGAGCTTCGCGCGGATCCTCGGCCCGATCCCGCCGCCGACGAAGACGCCGCCGACGGCGAGCGCCTTCAGCGCGAGGTTCCCCGCCTCGGCGCCGTAGATCGACACGAACAGATCGAGCGCCTGGACGCAGAGCGGGTGGCCGCCCGCGAGCCCGACCTCGGAGACGACGGCGCTCGGATCCTGGCGCTCGATGCGGTCACGGAGCCACTGGGGCTCTGACACGCCGCCCTGCTCCCGGAGGAACCGGTAGATGTTGACGAGGCCGGGCCCGGAGAGCACGCGCTCGTAGCTCACGTGCCCGAACTCCTTGCGGAGAAACCGGAGCAATTCGATCTCGAGATCGGTCCGCGGCGCGAAGTCGGCGTGGCCGCCCTCGCAGGCGATCACGGCGTGGCGCGTGCCGTCCCAGATCAGCAGCGCCTCGCCGAGCCCGGTGCCGGCGGCCACGAGGACCCGGCTCCCCGCGCGCGGCGTCCCCGGCTGGAGCGTCGCCAGCGAGGACGGCGGCAGGGCGAGGACGCCGTGGCCCATCGCCTCGAGGTCGTTCAGCAGCCGGACGCGCTTCGCGGGAATGCCCGACGCGAGCGCGTCTTCGTCGAGGACCCACGGCAGGTTCGTCGTGACGCACCGCCCGTTCACCACGGGCCCCGCCACACCGAAGCACGCGGCGTCGATCGCGCTGTGGGGCCCATCCGACAGGAAGCGCGCGACGGCGTCCTCGAAGCGCGGGAAGTCGCGGCTCGGCAGTGCCGCCTCCCGCACGGGGCGGAGCTCCCCGCCCCGCGCCTCGAAGAGCGCGAGCAGCGTTTTG
>JBGPIS010000107.1:0-7462 GCA_041484965.1 Methylomirabilia bacterium | reverse complement strand
GTGCCGCGCCCCTCGTCGCCCATGTAGTGGCACTCGTCCAGCACGATGTAGCGGAGGTCCTCGAGCCCCGAGCCGTAGAGCGCGTTGCGGAGGATCTCGGTCGTCATGACGAGGACGCGGGCGCGCGGGTTCACCTTGACGTCGCCGGTGAGGATGCCGACGTGCTCTTCGCCGAAGGCGCGCGTGAAGTCGGCGAACTTCTGGTTCGAGAGCGCCTTGAGCGGAGTGGTGTAGGCTATGCGGCGGCCAGCCTCGAGGGCCGCGTGGATGGCGAACTCGGCGACGAGCGTCTTCCCGGCCCCCGTCGGCGCCGACACGATCACCGACTGGTCGGCTTCGATGGCGCGGATGGCCTCGATCTGGAAGTCGTCGAGCGGGAACGGGTACCTGGCGCGGAAGCGCTCGAAAAGCTCCATCTTCTGTCACAGTAACACGGAGGGTCAGAGGTGATCGTCTTCCACATCGCCGTCACCACCGTCGACGACTATCCGATCCGCCGCGAGGCCCACCGGCGGGCGCACATCGAGCGCCTGCAGGGGCTCCGCGCGGCCGGGATCCTGATCGGCGGCGGGCCCGCCCCCGACGGCAAGACCGCCGACGTCTTTTATCGCCTGCAGCAGCCCGCCCAGCTCAGGCACGCGATCGAGGAAGACCCGTACTGGACGGGCGGCGTCTGGACGAAGTACGAGCCGCGGAGCTTCGCCCAGTTCGTGGAGCCCTGGGAACAGGTGCCGGTCGTGCTCGACGGCTCGCGCACGGTCACGATCGTCGAAGGCTCGACCGCCGACCACGAGATGGCCCAGTTCGCGCTCATCGAGATGCGCGGTGCCGGGCGGGTGCGCTTCGGGGGGTTCTTCGAGGGCGGCCAGAGCCTGGCGCTCGCGCAGACCGCCGACCCGCCGCAGGCGCTCGGCTGGTTCACCGAGACGGGCTTCTGGAAGCCGGGCACGCTCGCGGCGCGCCCGCTGCTGCACGTACTGTAGGCCGTCTCAGCGCGCGGGCGAGAACCCGCCGTCCGGCATGTCGAGCGCGCTCCGGTCGCCGCCCTGGATCGCACCGAGTTTCATCGGCACGCCGGGAAGCACGTAGTTGACGAAGTACTTCGCCGCCAGCACCTTGCCGCGGTAGAAGTCCCCCTCCTGGCCGTGCTCGTCGTCGATGGCGCGCTGACAGGCGGTGGCGACGACGGCCGCGTCGAGCAGGCAGTGAGCCACCGTCACCTCGGCCATCATCTCGAGGAACGCGTTCGCGACCAGGGTCACCTGGTCGAGCTTGCCGCCCATGAAGAACTCGAGGAGCGCGCCGGCCGCGCGCTCGAGTGCGTGCGCCGCCTCGCCCAGCGCCCGCACCTCGGCGGCGATCCCGGGACGCGCCCCGTGCTCCCCCACGAAGTCGTCGATGACCTTGAGGAACTCGCGGAAGTTCTGGCCGCCCCGCGCCTGGAGCTTGCGTGAGACGAGGTCGAGCGCCTGGATGTGGTTGGTCCCCTCGTAGATCGAGAAGATCTTCGCGTCGCGCAGGTACTGCTCGACGGGGTGGTCCTCGACGAAGCCGGCGCCGCCGTAGATCTGGACCGCCATCTCGCAGAGGCGAAACGCCTGATCGGAGCCGTAGGCCTTGATGACCGGCGTGAGCAGGTCCACCTGGCCTTCGTGGAAGGCCGCCTGGCCCTCGTCGCTCGTGGCGAGCGCCCGGGCGAGGTCGGCGTGGAGCGCCAGCTTCACGGCGAGCGTCCGCATGCCCTCCACCTTGGCCTTCATCTCGGTCAGCATGCGGCGGACGTCCGCGTGCTCGACGATGGCCACCCGCGGCGCGTCCGGGTCCTTGAAGTGGTGGACCGACGAGCCCTGGAGCCGCTCGCGCGCGTAGGCCAGCGCGTTCAGGTACGCGGTCGAGGCGACCGCGATCCCCTGCACGCCGACGGCGATCCGCGCGCCGTTCATCATGCGGAACATCTGGCGCATCCCCTGATGGGGCTGCCCGCCCACGAGGAGACCGCGGCACCGGCCGTTCTCGCCGAAGTTGAGCACCGCGGTGGCCGAGGCCTTGATGCCGAGCTTGTGCTCGATGGACGCGGTGGCGACGTCGTTCGGTTCGCCGACGCTCCCGTCCTCGTTCACCCAGAGCTTCGGCACGATGAAGAGCGAGAGCCCCTTGGTGCCGGGCGGCGCGCCCTCGATGCGCGCGAGGACCAGGTGGACGATGTTCTCGGTCAGGTCGTGGTCGCCCGCCGAGATGAAGCACTTGGTCCCGCTGATCGCGTAGACGTTGCCCTCGAGGGGCCGCGCGCGCGTCTTGGTCGCGCCCACGTCGGAGCCCGCGTGCGGCTCCGTGAGGCACATGGTGCCGGCGAAGCGCCCGTCCAGCATCGGCGGGAGGAACCGCTGCTGGTGCTCGGGGAGCGCGAACGTTTCGAGGAGGTCGGCGGCGCCGTGGGTGAGGCCGGGGTACATGTTGAACGCGGTGTTCGCGCCGCTCTGGAGCTCCGCCAGGATCACGCCGATCGCGTGCGGCCCGCCGAAGCCGCCCGCCTTCACCGGCATCGTGAAGGACATGAGCCCGAGCTCGAAGAGCGTGCGCCATGCCTCCTTGAAGCCGGCCGGCGTGCGCACTCGCCCGTTCTCGAGCCGGCAGCCCGCCCGGTCGCCCGCGCCGTTGAGCGGGCCCGTCACCTCGAGGGCGAAGCGCAGGCACTGGTCGATGACCTCGTCGCACTCCTGCCGCGAGAGGTGCGAATAATCGTCCAGCTCGAACAGCCGCTGGACCTTCAGGTGGTCGTAGAGCGTGAACCGGATCGCGCGGAGGTCCGCCTTGAACGCGTTGATCGCCGCCCCCGCCATCGCGCCCCTCTACTCCACGCCCGCCACGGCGAGCACCCGCCGCATCCGCGCGGCGGCCAGCTCCGGGTCGCGCAGCAACCCGGCGCGGTCCATCAGGACGAACTGCCCGGCCAGGTGCACGACCGAGCGCGCGCTCTCGAGCCCGCCGACCATCCTGAAGTGTGCCTGGTGGCCGTTCACGTACGCGGCGAAGACCACGCCCGTCTTGTAGAAGCGCGTCGGCGCGCCGAAGACGTGGCGCGAGAGCGGGAGCGTCGGCGCCAGGATCGCGTCGAAGCGCGCGACGTCCCCGGCATCCAGCGCGTGGAGCGCCGCGGACGCCGCCGGCGCGATCACGTCGAAGATGCCGAGGAGCGCGTCGCTCCAGCGCTCGCCGTCGCCCCGGATCGTCGTCGGATAGTCGAAGTCGTCGCCCGTGTACATGCGGACGCCCCTCGGGAAGCGCCCGCGCATCGCGAGCTCCCGCCGCTGGTCGAGGAGCGAGATCTTCACGCCGTCGATCTTCGCCCGGTGCTCGTGGACGATGGCGAGGAGCGTCTCCGCGGCGGCGTCGAGGTCGGGCGAGCCCCAGTAGCCCGCGAGCGCCGGGTCGAACATGTCGCCGAGCCAGTGGATGATCACGGGCTCCTTCGCCTGGCCGAGGATCCGTCCGTACACCTTCACGTAGTCGTCGGGACCCCTGGCGCACTGAGCGAGCGCGCGGCTCGCCATCAGGATGATCCGGCCGCCGACCGACTCGACGAACGCGCACTGCTCCTCGTACGCGGCCTCGACGTCGGCGAGCGTCACGCGCGTCAAGGGCTCGAGCTGGTCGGTGCCGGCCCCGCTCGCGATCGCGGCGCCGGGGATTCCCCGCGCCTCGGCGACGGAGCGCCGGATCAGCTCCTTCGCCGTCGGCCAGTCCAAGCCCATCCCGCGCTGCGAGGTGTCCATGGCCTCCGCGACGGCGAGGCCGAGCGACCAGATGTAGCGCCGGTAGGCGAGCGTCGCCTCCCAGTCGAGCCGCGCCTCGAGCGTGGGGTTGATCGGCGCGAGCGGATCGGCGACGACGTGGACCGCGGCGAAGCCGACACGGCTCCCGATGGGTCCGCGCGGCGGCGCGGGCGGGGTCTGGCCGGTCAGACGGTACTCGACCACCGTTCCGTCGAGACGCGGCAGGCGCACGCTGGGCTTCATGACCTGTCTAGTCTAGCAGAGCATGTGTTGACAGCCGCGCCCCGGGTTGCGTATCGTTAGCGCACTTTTCGACGGGTCCCGCCGCAGCGAAGCCTAAGGAGGCCGGCATGGCAGCCAAAGCGTCCGACAAGCACCGCACGAAGTTCGTCCTCGACGAGAAGGACATCCCGAGCAAGTGGTACAACATCCAGGCCGATTTCAAGACCCCGGCGCCGCCCGTCCTGCATCCGGGCACGGGCCAGCCGATCGGGCCCCAGGACCTGGCGCCGCTCTTCCCGATGGAGCTGATCAAGCAGGAGGTCAGCCAGGAGCGCTGGATCGCGATCCCCGACGGCATCCGCGACGTCCTGCGCCTCTGGCGGCCGAGCCCGCTGTACCGGGCGCGCCGTCTCGAAAAAGCCCTCGGCACGCCCGCGCGGATCTACTACAAGTACGAGGGCGGGAGCCCGGCGGGCAGCCACAAGCCGAACACCGCCGTCGCCCAGGCCTACTACAACAAGCAGGCAGGCGTGACCCGCATCAGCACCGAGACGGGCGCGGGCCAGTGGGGCTCGGCGCTGGCGATGGCCTGCAACTTCTTCGGCCTGCAGTGCAAGGTCTACATGGTGAAGGTCTCCTACCAGCAGAAGCCGTACCGGCGCATCATGATGGAGACCTGGGGCGCTCAGGTCGTTCCCAGCCCGAGTCCGGACACCCAGGCCGGGAAGAAAATCCTCCAGCAAGATCCGAACTCGCCCGGCAGCCTCGGCATCGCGATCAGCGAGGCCGTCGAGGACGCGGCGACGCGCGACGACACGAAGTACTCGCTCGGCAGCGTGCTGAACCACGTCCTCATGCACCAGACGGTCATCGGCCTCGAAACCAAGAAGCAGCTCGAGAAGGCGGACGACGAGGCGGACATCGTGATCGCTTGCGCCGGCGGCGGCTCCAACTTCGCCGGGCTCGCCTTCCCCTTCGCCGCCGACAAGCTCGCCGGCAAGAAGAAGAAGCTCCGCATCATCGCCGTCGAGCCCAGCGCATGCCCCAGTCTCACCAAAGGCCGTTACGTCTACGACTTCGGCGACACGGTCGGGCTCACGCCGCTCGTGAAGATGCACACGCTCGGTCACGGGTTCATCCCGGCGCCCCTCCACGCGGGCGGGCTCCGCTACCACGGCATGGCGCCGCTCGTCTCCAAGCTGTACGACGAGAAGGTCATCGAGGCGATGGCCGTCCCTCAGATTTCGACCTTCCAGGCGGCGATCCAGTTCGCCCGCACCGAGGGCATCATCCCGGCCCCCGAATCCGCCCACGCCATCCGCGTGGTAATCGACGAGGCGCTGCGCTTGAAGAAAGAGGGCAAGAAGCAGACCATCGTGTTCAACCTGTCCGGCCACGGCCACTTCGATCTGGGCGCCTACGAGGCCTTCCTCGCGAGCAAGCTCCAGGACTACGAGTACCCGGCGGAGAAGATCGAGGAAGCGCTCCGCGGCCTGCCGAAGGTCAAGGCGTAGGAGGAGATCTCATGACGCTCGGACGTCGCGCGTTTCTGAAATCGAGCGCGGTCGCGGCGGCGGCGGCCGCGGTGGGTGGCCCGGCGGTCCTGAGCGCCCAGGGCAAGGGCAAGGTGCGCCTGGCCTATCTCCAGCTCGGGTGGGCGGCGACGGAGATCATCCACAAGGAGGACCTCCTCGGCAAGCACGGCTGGCAGGCGGAGTACTCGGTCGTCGCCGGCGCGCCGGGTCCGCTCCTGGCCCAGCTCGGCTCCGGCAACGTGGACGCCATCGACATGAGCTTTGCCCTGGCCGCCAAGAGCTTCGAGGACGGCGCCCCGTTCAAGGTGACCGGCGTCGCCACCGCGGTGCTCGGCGCCATCGTCGCGCGCAAGGACGCCGGGCTCTCGAGGGTCGAGGACCTCAAGGGACGGAAGATCGCGGCGGTCGTCGGCACGTCGACGTTCTTCGACATCCGGGCGCTGATGCTGAAGGGGTATGGGTTCGACCTGCAGAAGGACACGCAGATCGTCACCGCGACTGCGCCGCCCGACATGGTGACTCTCTTGAGCAAGAAGGAAGTGGACGCGATCATCGCGTGGCAGCCCACCACCGACCTCGTCGTCTTCCGCGGCGAGGGCGTCTATCTCGCCAAGCAGATCGACCTCTGGCGCAAGGCGACCGGCCGGGCGACGGGCTTCCCGGTCCACGTCTGCTACCTCGTGCGCAACGACTTCCTCCAGAAGAACCCGGCGATCGCGAAGGACCTCAACGACGCCCAGAAGGACGCGGTGGACATCTGGTACAACAAGCCGGAGCGGGCCCTCGAGATCGTGGCCGAGGTGACCAAGCTCCCGAAGGATGTGCTCCAGGTCGCGTACAAGGAGACGGTCCGGATGCTCTCGGGCCTGCCCGACGAGCAGGTGGACACGCTCATCGCGCAGCTCAAGATCAACAAGGAGTTCGGCTTCCTCAAGTCGGACATCTGGGACAACCCTGACCGGATCCGGAAGGAATTCTTCCACCGCGCGTGATGGCGCAGTCGGGAGGCGGGCGCGACTGGGTCGCCCGCCTCCACCTCCCGACCCTCGTCGCGTTGCTCGCCGTCGTCGCCGCGTGGTCGCTTCTCTCCTGGCGCTACGGCGCGTACCTCCTCCCCTCGCCGCTCTCGGTCGTCCGCGGCTTCGCCGAGATCCTCCGCTCGGGCGAGGTGTGGACGCACACGGGCGCCTCCCTCTCCCGGATCCTCGTGGGCTTCGGCGGCGCCGTGCTGATCGCGCTCTTCATGGGCCTCGCCGCGTTCCTCTCGCCGCGCGCGCGGGTCGTCGTCCACGACTTCCTCGCGATCCTCAACTCGACGTCGGTCTTCGTCTGGATCGTCATCTCGATCATCTGGTTCGGCCTCTCCAACTGGGCCCCGATCTTCACGACGTTAATGATCACGCTGCCGGTGGTCGCGTCGAACATCGTGGAGGGCGTCGCGAGCGTGGACCGGCGGCTCCTCGAGATGGGCGACGTCTATCGGCTCTCGGGCCGCGAGAAGTTCACGGCGATCGTGATCCCGTCCACGCTGCCCCACCTCGTCGCGGGCATGAAGGTGGGCTTCGGCCTCGCGCTGAAGGTCTCGGTGGTCGCGGAGATCTTCGGCGTCACGTCCGGGATCGGCTACATCATGAATTACAGCCGCGAGATCCTCGAGACTCAGATGGTCTTCGTCTGGGCGCTCGTGATGATCCTCGTGATGATGGTGGCGGACACGCTGGTCTTCGACTCGATGTCACGGCGGCTCACGCGATGGCGCTAAAGCTCCGGGTCGCCGACGTCGGGAAGGACTACCTGATCCCCGTCATCGACACCGTGTCGTTCGGCGTCGAGGCGGGCGAGTTCCTGTGCCTCCTCGGCCCGAACGGCTGCGGCAAGACGACGCTGCTCAGGATCATCGGCGGCATCGAGCCTGCGACGCGCGGCGCCGTC
>JBGPIS010000106.1:0-7467 GCA_041484965.1 Methylomirabilia bacterium | reverse complement strand
TGGACGATGGACGCCGTTGCGGCGAGGAGGCCGCGGAGCTCCGTGCCGAGCTCGGCCGCGAGCAGGCCCAGCCCTTCCATGAGGCCGTCGGAGGGATCGCGCGGCGTCGAGGCGCTCTTGGCGATGACGACGCGCCCGCGCTCGTCGACGGCCGTCAGGTCGGTGAACGTTCCACCGACATCGATGCCGATGCGGTACACGAGCCTAGTCCGGCAGGATGTCGGCGCCCGGATCGGGCGGGACGCCGAAGGCGTTCAGCGTGCAGGCGATCAAGGAGTAGTACCCCGCGGTCGTCGTCAGTTCGACGAGCGCCTGGGTCCCGAAGCGCTCGCGCATCGCGGCGAACGCGGCGTCGGCGACGCGGTGGGCGCGCAGCAGGTCGGTCACGTAGGCGACGATCTCCGCCTCGGCGGGTGTCAGGCCTGCGGGAGCGCGCCCGTCGCGGATCGACGCGATCGCCTCGGACCGCACCCCCGCCTTCTTCGCGAGCGGCACGTGGGCGGCCCACTCGTAACGGCAGTCCATCGCGCGCGCCGTCGCCAGGATCGCCAGCTCGCGCTGCTCGCCCGAGAGCGCGGACTCGAAGCGGATGTACGCGCCGAGATGGGCGGCGCGCTTGGCGATCTCGGGGCTGTGCAGCAGCACGCTGAAGGGGCCCGCCACCCGGCCCCGGCTCTGGGCGATGAGGTCCCAGGCCGCGTGGTGCTCCGACGGCAACTGGTCTTTCGTGGAGATCATCGCGATGCGCGCCATCAGTACAGGGTCCTCTTGAGCGCGTCCTCGCTCTCATGCTGGTACTCCTCGAGCGTCTTGCCCGCCGGGCGGACCTGGTCGTAGAGCACGCAGGCCATGGACGGGAGCGCCGCGCGGTCCGGCCAGCGCTCGGGCTCCCAGAGCTGCGCGCGCCGGAACGCCTTCGGGCAATGGAAGTAGCACTCTTCGACCTCGACCGCGAGCACCAGCACGGGCGGCTTGCCCTGCACCGCGAGCGACGCGAGAAGCTCGTCGTCGCGGACGATCCAGGCGCGCCCGTTCACGCGGAGCGTCTCCTCGCGCCCGGGGACCAGGAAGATCATCCCGACGTGCGGGTTCTGGAGCAGGTTCCGCATCCCGTCCAGCCGCTTGTTGCCCGGCCGGTCGGGGATGACGAGATGGCGGTCGTCCAGCACGCGGACGAAGCCCGGCGCATCACCTTTGGGCGAGACGTCGCACCGCCCCGCGCCGTTCGACGTCGCCAGCAGCATGAACGGCGACCGCGCGATGAACGCCCGGCCGTGCTCGTCGAGCGCCGCAAGGTCCTTCTTGACCGCCCGCTCGCTCGGCGAGCCGAGCAGCTCGCGGAGCTCGCGCTCCGACGTCACCACACGCTTGAACATCTCGTCCTCCTCACCGCGCCGCCTTGACGGGGCCGGCGGGACCTGGCGTCATCGCGTCACCCGCGACCCGGCCGGCTCGCCGTGATCCTTGCGGGGCGCGTACTGGTACGGTCCCTCGGGCGATGTGCCCCGGGCGAAGCGCTCGAGGCCGAAGGCCGTGAGGTCCACCGTCTTGGCGCGGCCGTCGAGGATCAGCTCGGCCATGCACGTCCCGACCGCCGGCGCGATCTTGAACCCCGAGCCGCTGTGCGCCGTCTGGAGATAGAGGCCGTCGATCCCGTCGACGCGCCCCAGAATCGCGTGGCGGTCACGGCTGTAGCCGTCGAAGGCGCGATAGCCGCGCGCGAGCGTCGCCCGCTCCATCGCCGGAATCCGGTGGGTCAGAAGCTGCGCGCCGACCGCCGGCGCGTCGGCCGGCAGCGACGCGGGCCCGTCGGGATCGAGATCCCACTCCTGGCAGGGCACGCCCACGAGCGTGAGGATGCCGCTCTCCGGCCGCAGGTAGGTCCCGAGCACGTTGTCGATGAAGATCAGATGCGGCGGCGCGAGCTCCGGCGGCCGTGTCACGAGCACGGTATCGATGCCCTTCGGGCGCGCCGGCAGGTCGAGCCCGATCTCGCGGCAGAGCCGCGGCGCCCAGGCCCCCGCCGCGACGACGACGGCCGCCGCGTCGATCCGGCCGGCGCTCGTCTCCACGCCGACGACGCGGCTCTCGCCGCGCAGGATCTGTGTCACGGTCGTCCACTGGAGGCACCGCGCGCCGAGCTCCTGGGCGCGGCGCCGGAACCCCTCGACGGTGTCCGCGGGGTTGGCGTAGCCGCTGTCGGGCTCGTACGCGGCGGCGCCGATGTCGTCGACGTTGGCGAAGGGCTGGAGGTCCTTCAATTCCGTCGGCGTGAGCGCGACCGTGTTGACGCCGATCGCCCGCAGCATCGCCACGTTCTTCCGGAGATTGTCCGCGTACGGCGGCGCGACGACGTTGACGAAGCCCGTGTGCGTGAACACGGGCGGGCCGCCCATGATGTCGGCCCAGTGCTTGAAGATCGGAAAACTCGCGAACGCGAGCCGCGCGTCCCACTCGTTCGTGTAGTGCATGCGGACGAACGCGCTCGAGCGCCCGGACGCGCCGCTCGCGAGCGCGCCCTTCTCGATCAGGACGACGCGCACGCCGCGGGAGGCGAGGGCGTACGTGGTGCTGACCCCGTGGACGCCGCCTCCGATCACGACGACGTCGGCCGTCTCAGCCATCCGTCTCCTCCACGCAGCGTCTCCGCGCGCGGCGCGGCCTCACGCGCGCGCCCGCGCGTGGCGCGGGTCCAGCGCGTCGCGGAGCCCGTCGCCCACGAAGTTGAAGCTCGTCACCGCCAGCGTGATCATCACGCCTGGAAAGATCGCGACCCACGGCGCGGTGGCGAAGTAACTCTGGGCGTTGTTGAGCATGTTGCCCCAGCTCGCGAGCGGCGGCTGGATGCCGTAGCCGAGGAAGCTGATATAGGACTCGAGGAGGATCGCGCGCGCCACGGCGAGCGTCGCCGCCACCGCGATGATCCCGACCGTGTTCGGGAAGAGGTGGCGCACCAGGATCCGGGCCGCCGTCGCGCCGAGCGCCCGCGCGCCCACCACGAACTCCCGCTCGCGAAGCGTCAGGATCTGCCCGCGCACCATGCGCGTGACGTCCATCCAGGACGTCACGCTGATGATCACGGTCATCGACGCGAGCGACGGACGGATGAAGGCGGCGAGCACCAGGAGCATGAAGATCGGCGGGAACGAGAGCATCGCATCGGTGAGCCGGAGCACCAGCGTGTCGACGACTCCCTGGACGTACCCCGCGATGGAGCCCAGCACGGCGCCGACCACGACCGTCACGACCATCGCCGCGAGCCCCACGGAGAGCGAGATGCGCCCGGCGTGGAGGAGCCGGCTCAGCACGTCGCGTCCCAGCTCGTCGGCGCCGAGCGGATGCCCCTTCGTGAAGGGCGCGGCGAACTTGTGGCTGAGGTCGATGTAGACCGGGTCGCGCGGGCTGAGGCGGCCGGCGAAGAGCGCGCCCAGCCCCAGGAGGACGATCAGCGTGACGCTGACGACCGCGGGGCGGTGGCGGGTGAAGCGCGCGCTCACGAGTGGCGCACCCGCGGGTCGATCGCGGCGTAGACGAGATCGGCCGCGAGGTTGCCGGCGACGACGAGCATCGCGGTGAACATCAGAATGCCCATCAGCACCGGGTAGTCGCGGTAGCCGATCGAGTCCACGAAGAGCCGTCCCATCCCCGGCCACGTGAAGATGGTCTCCGTCACGAGCGCGCCCGAGAAGACCAGCGGAAGCTGGAGGCCCGCCAGCGTGACGAGCGGGATCAGCGCGTTCTTGAGCGCGTGCTTGAGGACGATCGCCCCGCGCGATACGCCCTTGGCGAGCGCGGTGCGGATGTAGTCCTCGCCGATCACCTCGAGCATGGACGCGCGCGTGTAGCGGCTCCACGTCGCCACCATCACGACGCCGAGCGTGGACGCGGGCAGGAGCAGGTGACGCAGGCGGTCGCCGAGCGCGAAGGGGGCGCCGATCGTGCCGATGTTCCCCGGCGGGAGCACGCGCAGAAGCTCGGCGAAGACGTAGATGCCCATGAGCCCGAGCCAGAAGGTCGGAATCGACAGCGCGATCATCGCCGTGAGCGTCATGGCGTGGTCGAAGAGCGAGTACTGGCGGACCGCGCTCACGATGCCCGTCGCGAGGCCGATCAGGACGGCGACGGAGAACGCGCTCAGCATCAGGACGACCGTCGCGGGGATCCGGTCGGTGATCACCTCGAGGACGACGCGCCCGTCACGGTACGAGCGGCCCCAGTTCGCCGTCGCGAGCCCGGCCGCCCACTTGAAATACTGGAGGTGGAGCGGCTGGTCGAGCCCGAGCTGGTGCGTCAGCCGCTCCATGTCCTCGGCGCTCATCGTCGGGCTCATCGCGTAGATCGCGGCGGGCCCGCCGGGCGCCAGGTGCAGCACGGTGAACCCGCCCAGCGAGACCAGGACCAGGACCACGAGCGCCTGGAGGACCCGCCGGGCGAGGTAGTAGCGCATCGCGGCGGCGCTAGGCCTTCCAGCCCCACTCGTGCATGTTCCAGGTGTTGTGCAGCACGTTGCTGTTCGGCTTGTAGTTGAGCATCCCCTGCTTCACGCCCTCGAGCCGCACGTAGCTGAAGATCGGAAGATAGGCGAGGTCGGCGCGGAGCGCCTCCTGGAGCTTCAGGTAGAGCGCGCGGCGCTTGGCCCGGTCGACCTCGCGCACACCCTCCTCGAGGAGCTTGTCGACCTGCGGGTTCTTGTACTGCGAGACGTTGCGGCCCGAGCCCGTCTCGGCCGCGATGTACTTCGAGTGGATGCGGTTCAGGCAGTCGGGATCGTCGCCCACGGAGGCCTGGATGCCGACCATCAGCGTGTCGAACTTCGACTTCACGTAATACTCGCCCCAGATGACCGCCGCCGGCATGTTGCTGATCTGCACGTCCACGCCGACCGCTCGCCAGTTCTGCTGCACGAGCGCCTGAGCCTGCTCGCGGAGCTTGTTGCCCGCGGTCGTGGAATTCGTGAAGCTGAGGCGCACGCCGCCCTTGGCGCGGATGCCGTCGGCGCCGGGCTTCCAGCCCGCCTCGTCGAGAATCTGCCTGGCCTTCTCGGGGTTGTACTCGTGCGTCGGCAGATCGGCGTTGTACGCCCACGACGTCGAGGGCAGATAGCCTTCGACCGGCTTTTGTACGCCGTAGTAGACCTGGTCGATGATGGCGCGCTTGTCCATCGCGTGGTAGAGGGCCTGGCGGACCGCCCGCTCCTTGAACCAGGGCTTGCCGTGGTTGAAGTAGATGTACTCGACCGACGGCGAGTGGTGGAGATGGATCGTGACGCCGGGCAGGTTCTTCGCCTCGGCGTAAAACTCAGCCGAGATCCCCTGCAGGCCCGTCACGTCGACGGCGCCCGTCTTGAACTGGGTGTAGAGCACCGTGAGATCGGGGATGTACTTGAAGATGATGCGCTCGAGCGGCGGCGCACCGCCGTGGTAGGCGGGGTTCGCCCCGAGTACCAGGTGATCGCCCGCCACGCGGCTCGCGAACTTGAACGGCCCGGTGCCGACCGGGCTCTTGGTGTTGAACTCCGCGGTGTTCGGATCGGCCGCGGATTCGAGGATATGGGCCGGGACGATGTACGCGTCGCCCCACGCCGTGAGGAACGGCGCGAACGGCTCCCTGAGCCTGACGCGCACCGTGGACTCGTCCGGCGTCTCCATGCCCGCGATCGCGTCGAAGCCGACCCTCGTGTAGGCGCCGAACTTCGGGTTCATCACGAGGTCCCAGGTGAACTTGACGTCGCGCGAGGTGAAGGGCTTGCCGTCGTGCCAGGTGACGCCCTTCTTCAGGCGGACCGTGTACTCGAGGCCGTTCTTCTGGATGCCGCCGTTCTTCACCGAGGGCACCTCTACGGCGAGGTTGGGGACGAACTGGGCGCGCTCGTCGGTGCGCCAGAGGCTGTCGAAGATGCCGAAGTGGACGCCCCGGTCCACCTCGATGTGCGGTCGGAGCGGGTTGAACACCGTCGGCTCCTGCGAGAGCGCGACGACGACCTGGCCGCCCTTCTTCGGCGTCTGGGCCAGGGCCGCGCCCGACTCGAGAAGCGGTCCCACGGCGGCGGCCGCCCCCGACCCGGCGAGCAGTACCAGCATTTCACGACGCGAGATGTGTGTCATGGCCCTCTCCCCCGGCGCTTCCGCCTCGTGACGAACCCGTTGGCGAGATCGCTCGCGCGCGCCTCGGGCGAGCGCTTGGACGGCGCGCCGTAGCCGCCGCCGCCCGACGACTCCACGAAGAACACGTCGCCCGGCCGCACGACGACGCCGACTTCTTTCGTCTTCAGGAAGCGCGCGGGCCGCCCGCGCGAGAGGAGCCGGTAGCGGTGCGGCAGCCCGTCCTTGCCCCCGAGCAATCCATAGGGCGCGTGGCGGACGCCGTCGCCCGCCGTGTTCGCGACCGCGGGCTCCTCGATGTCCATGCGCAGGCGCAGCACCGCGCCCACGCCGCCCCGGTGCTTCCCATCGCCGCCCGAGTCGGCGCGGAACTCGTGATGCTCGAACGTGAGCGGAAAGCGCACCTCGGCGACTTCCACGCTGCCGAACTTGATCCCGCCCGCGGCCTGGCCCTCGCCCGCCGTCTCCCAGCCGTCGCCGGCGACGGTCGCGCCGCCGCCCGGCCGCGCGTGGAACATGTGCCAGATGTAGGGGCGCCTGGTTCTCGGATTGACGCCCTTGATCGCGATGCGGAAGCGCCGGCCCCAGCCCGCGATGGCGCGCTCAGGGCATGCCGGTGCCAGCGCCTTGATGATCGCCTCGGCGATGTCTTGAGCGCAGTGGTTCGTCGCGAGCGTCACGGGCGCCGGCGGGAACGGCCAGACGATCGTGCCCTGCTTGAGGATCGTCTTGACCGGGCGGAACGTCCCCGAGTTCTTCGGCGTGCGCGGGTCGATGAGGTACGCGAACGCCATGTGCACGGACGACATCGTGTTCGGGAACGACGAGTTGATGAAGCCGTGCACCTGCTTGTGCGAGTCTGTGAGGTCGACGACCAGCCCGTCGCCCTTCTTCGTGACCGTCGCGCGGATCCAGATGTCGGTGAAGCCGTGGCCGTCGTCGTCCAGGATCGTCTCGCCGCGGTAGACGCCGTCCTTCCACGTCCTGACGCACGCGCGTGCCTGCCGCTCGGCGCCGCCGAGGATCTCGTCCACCGCGCCGACGATCGTCTTCGCGCCGTACTCGTCGAGCAGTACCAGCAGGCGCCGCTCGCCGACGCGCGCCGAGCCGATCATGGCGCGGAGGTCGCCCGTGAAGTCGTGCGGGTGCCGGACGTTGGTCGTGATCATCTTCAGCACGTCGTCGCGCAGCTCGCCCGCGTCGTAGAGCTTGAGCGGCGTGATCCGCAGGCCCTCCTGCCAGATCTCGGTCGCGGCCGGGTTGTAGGCGCCGTGGGTCGAACCGCCGATGTCGCTCTGATGCGCCCGGTTGATGGACCAGAACGCGACCTCGCCGTCCACGAACACCGGCACGAACGCCGTGAGAT
>JBGPIS010000105.1:0-7472 GCA_041484965.1 Methylomirabilia bacterium | reverse complement strand
GCGAGGACGTAATCTCCCGTCCGGTCGTAGAGCGCGCCCGCGACCCACGGCCCCACGCCCGAGCCGCCCACCGACGCGATCGTGAGGGCGCCGAAGATCGTCCCGTAGTGGCGGCCCTGGAAGATCTCGGCGGGGATCGCGCTGAAGACGGACGCGAGACCGTAGCCGAGGACGCCCTGCGTGGCGACCATCAGGTAGAGGAGCCGCGGCGTCGGGTGCTGGCGCATCAGGAGCAGGAGTCCGAGCGCCAGCACGAACCCGAGATTGCCGACCGCCCACACCCACTCGCGGCCGATCCTGTCGGAGAGGTGACCGAGCGCGATCTGGCCGACCACGCCCCCGAGGCCGACGAAGCCGAGGGCGTAGGCGGCGACCTCGGGGCTGAAGCCGATGTCGATCAGGTACTTCGTCTGGTGGACCTGGATCGCGTACCAGGCGAAGAGGCTCATGAAGAAGGCGAGCGCGACCCACCAGAAGCGCGGGGTGCGGAGCGCGCGCGCGAGCGTCCAGTCGACCGCGGCCCATGCGTGGTCCACGACGTTGGACGCCCGCGGCGCCGCGCCCGCGACGGGCGCCGCGGCGCCGTCGGGGCGGAGCCCGATGTCCTCCGGGCGGCGGCGCGGGAACACGAGGTTCAGCGGCAGCAGCACCGCGAAGACGACCACGGCCATCGCGAGGCACGCGTGGCGCCAGCCCGCGCGGAGGATGAGCCCCTGCATCCAGGGCAGGAGGACGATCGAGCCGACCCCGGCGCCCGAGAACGCGATGCCGATCGCGAGCCCGCGGCGGCGCACGAACCAGTTCGGCAGGAAGAGCGCATGGCCCGTGTAGGCGACGCCGAGGCTCCCGCCGGCGACGAGGACGCCGAGCGTCGCGTAGAGGTGCCAGACCTCGCGGATCTGCGTCGCGAGCGCGAGTCCCCCGCCGACGAGCACCACGCCGAGCGAGACGACGACGCGCGGGCCCCGACGATCCATCAGCTTGCCGAGGAGCGGGCCGAAGAGGGCGGACACGATGAAGCCCACCGAGAAGGCGCCGGCCGTCAGGCCGCGCTCCCAGCCGAACTCGTCGAGGATGGGCGGGAAGAGGAGCGAGAACGCGGTGCGGGCGTTCACGCCGATCGCCATCGTGACGAAGGCGACGGCGACGACGATCCAGCCGTAGAAGAAGGGGAGCCGCACGCGGAGCAGGCTACCGCGCGCCCGGCGCGAGGGCGCGGATCGCGTCGAGCAGGATCTGGCACTTGCGTGCCGGGTCCTGCTCGAGCGTCGAGAGCGAGAGGAACGCGGTGTCGATCCCTGCGTCGAGGTAGCGCCGGACGTGGGCGCGGATCTCCTCCGTCGAGCCGCGGATGATCAGGTCGTCGATGACCGTCTCGGGCACGGCAGCGACGGCGCCCTTGCGGTCGCCGGCGGCCCACGCGTCCCACATCGGCCCGAGGGCGGGACTTCGCCCGAGCCACTCGTGGAACGCCTTGTAGACGGGGACGTTCAGGTACGCGGTGATGTGGCGGCGCGCCGCGAGATCCGAGGCGGGCCCGGGCGGGTCCACGCTGATGAGGAGCCGCGCGGTGATCTCGATCGCCGCCGGCTCGCGCCCGGCCCTGGCCGCCGCGTCGCGCACGATCGCGACGGACCTGGGCACGTCCTCGACCGAGAGCCAGTTGAGGATCGCCCCGTCGCCCACTTCGCCGGCGACCCGCAGCATGCCGGGGCGCAGCGCCGCGACGTGGATCGGGACGGGCTCGGCGGGCGGCCGGGTGAGCCTGAAGCCGTCTACGCTGAACGTCTCGCCACGGAAGACGACGCGCTCGCCGGCCAGCGCCCGGCGGAGGAACTGCGCCATCTCGCGCACCCGCGTGGCCGGCTTCGCGAAGGCGCCGCCGTTCCACGTCTCGACGATCGGTTGCGAGCCCGCGCCGATGCCGAGGCAGAAGCGCCCAGGCGCGATGTCGGCGAGCCCCGCGGCCGAGGAGGCGAGCGTCGCCGGGCCGCGCGTGTAGACGTTCGCGATCGCCGTGCCAACGCGCATGCGTGAGGCGAGCGCGACGACGGCGAGCGGCGAGAAGCAGTCCACGCCGTCCACCTCGAACGACCAGGCGTCCGTGTAGCCGAGGCGCTCGGCCTCGCGCGCGAGGTCGGCGTGCTCGGCGAGCGTGAAGCCCTCGAGCGGCACCGACAGCGCCCAGCGCTTCTCGGGCATCGACTCGGCGTTCAGGCGGAGCGGACCTGCTCGATCCCGCCGCGGAGGGCGCCGGGCTCGATGCTGCCCCACAGCACCTCGAACCCCCCGGGAAGCGGCCGGCTGTTCGGCATCGAGAGCCACAGGCGGAACAGGAGCCGGTCGCGGCCCGCCGCGGAATCGTCCTCGAAGGCCGTGCGGGCGTGATAGACGACGTGGTTGTTGAGCAGCTGGATGTCCCCCGGCTCGAGCTCCATCTCGAAGCACAGCTCCTGGGCGACGTCCGCCAGGAGATCGAGCGCCTCGTCCTGGGCGGCGGTCAGCCGCGGGATCTCCGGGATGCCCTGCGCCGCCTCGACGAACGTGCGCGAGTACTGGCTGGTGAGCTTGCCGTCGCGCACGCCGAAGACGGGCATCGCGAAGGGGCGATGCTCGCCGCCGACCTCCTCGCCCTCGCGGGTCCGGTGGTAGTCCTGGCAGAGGAGCGCGTGGAGATCCGGGCGCCGCGCCAGGATCGCGTTGTAGATGGCGACCGAGCTCGCGACCTTGCTGATCCCGCCCGCCTTCGCCCGGCGTACGCAGAGCAGCGCGACGACGTCGCAGCGGTCGGTGTGGAAGCGCAGGGGGCCGCTCGAGCGCGCCTTGTAGCGTGACGTCACCGGATCGCCCGCCTTCTGCACGACCGCCGGCTGCCGCACGGCGCCGTAGGCGCGCAGCTCGTCGCGGACCTCGCCGATCAGCTCGCCATGGGCGTTCTGGTAGCGCGGCGTGCCGAGGTGGAGGCCGAGACCCCAGTAGAGCTGGCGCAGCTCGTCCTCGGTGTAGCGCTGAACGGGCAGGCCGCGCAGGAGCACCACGCCCCGGCCGTCCTCCAGCTCGCGCCTGGTCTGCGCCCGCTCGCGGGCGAAACTCGGGATGGGAAAGTCCTCGCGCGTCATGTCCCGCCACGCGAGGCCGCGTGCCTGCACGGCGCGGAGCGCGGCCTCCAGCTCGGCGACTGCCGCCGGCGAGATCGGATGGATCCAGTCGTTCTCCCGCTCGAGATCCCGGCCCTGCCAGGCGGCGGGTCCCGTGATCGGTCGTGCTGCCAGTGTCGCCATGCCGCGCTCCTTCCGTCCCCGTTTCGAGCCACCCGATTCTACTGTATGATCCGCCACGACTGATGCCGACCTTCCGCTTCGATCTCTGCGAGCTGCCGCCGGTGGCCGAGGCGCTTCGGCGCGAGGTGCGCGGGTTCCTCGGCGCCGAGCTCACCGCTCGCCCGCCGGCCCAGCGCGCGCGGTCGTGGGGCGGGTGGGACCGCGAGTTCAGTCGGAAGATGGGCGCGCGGGGCTGGATCGGCATGACGTGGCCGACGCGCTACGGCGGCCACGAGCGGAGCGCGCTCGAACGCTACGTCGTCCTCGAAGAGATACTCGCGGCGGGCGCGCCGGTTTCGGCGCACTGGATCGCCGACCGGCAGTCGGGCCCGCTCCTGCTCCGCTTCGGCAGCGAGGCCCAGCGCCAGCGATTCCTGCCGGCGATCGCGCGCGGCGAACTGGCGTTCGCGATCGGCATGAGCGAGCCCGACTCGGGCTCGGATCTCGCCTCCATCCGCACGCGCGCCGAGCGCGTCGCCGGCGGCTACACGGTCAACGGCACCAAGGTGTGGACGAGCAACGCCCACCGCGCGGACTACATGATCGCCCTCTTCCGGACGCGCCACGATCCGGCGAAGAAGCACGAGGGGCTCACGCAGTTCCTCGTAGACCCAAAGTCGCCCGGGATCACGATCAGCCCGATCCTCGACCTCCGGGGCTCGCACCACTTCAACATGGTGGTCTTCGAGGACGCGTTCGTCCCGGACGATCTGCGCGTCGGCGAGGAGGGCGCGGGTTGGAAGCAGGTGAGCACCGAGCTGGCCTTCGAGCGGAGCGGCCCCGAGCGCTACCTCTCGAGCCTCGCGCTCATCCTCGAGCTGATCCGCGAGGCGGGCAAGGCGCCCGGCGAGCGCGCCGCCGCCGCCCTCGGCCATCTGGTGGCGCACCTCGCCACGCTCCGGCAGATGTCGCTCTCGGTCGCGGGCATGCTCGAGGCCGGCCAGAACCCGAACGTCGAGGCCGCCGTGGTGAAGGACGTCGGCACGACCTTCGAGCAGGAAGTCCCCGAGGCCGTTCACGCCCTCCTGGGCGTCGAGCCGACGATCGAGACGGGGAGCGACTTCCAGCAGACGCTCGGCTACCTCACCCAGAACGCGCCGTCCTTCTCGCTGCGCGGCGGCACGCGCGAGATCCTGCGCGGCATCATCGCGCGCGGCCTGGGCCTGCGATGAGCGACGCGCGGACGCTCCTCGCCGACGTCGTCGCGCGCCTCTTCGCGGAGCGCGTCACCCGCGAGCTGCGGGAGTCCTCCGAGAAGGGCCTGTGGCCCGCGGGTCTCTGGGAGGCGGTGGAGGAGAACGGGCTCACGCTGCCGCTCGTCCCCGAGGCCAGGGGCGGGGCGGGCGGGACCTGGGACGACGCCTACGTGATCGTGAGCGCGGCCGGCCGCCACGCCGTGCCGCTCCCGCTCGCCGAGACGATCGTGGCCGCGTGGCTCCTGGACCGCGCCGGGCTCGACGTGCCCACGGGACCGCTCACGGTCGCGCCGTCGCAGCGCGACGAGCGTCTGAAGCTCACGCGGCGCGACGGTGGCTGGCGCGTGAGCGGCGTGGCCACCCGCGTGCCGTGGGGGCGCGCGGCGAAGCACGTCGTCGTCGTGGACGAGGCCGACGGGCAGGTGATGGTCGCGCTCGCCCCGGCGGGGGGCGCGCGCGTCACCCAGGACACGAACATCGCGCGTGAGCCGCGCGACACGCTCGCCTTCGAAGCGGCCCCTGCGCTCGCCGCCGCGCCGGCGCCGGCCGTGCCGCGCGATGCGCTTCGCCTCTACGGCGCGCTCGTCCGCGCGGCGCAGATGGCGGGCGGCCTCGAGGCGATCCTGGCGATGGCGACGCGCTACGCGACCGAGCGCCGCCAGTTCGGCAAGCCCATCGGTCAGTTCCAGGCGATCCAGCAGAACCTCGCCGTCCTCGCGGGCCATGCCGCGGCGGCCGGCATGGCGGCGGCGAGCGCGTTCCACGCCGCCGCGCGCGGCGATCTCTGGTTCGAGACCGCCGTCGCCAAGGTCCGGGTCGGCGAGGCCGCGGGGATCGGCGCCTCGATCGCCCACCAGACCCACGGCGCGATCGGGTTCACCTACGAGCACCAGCTCCAGTTCGTGACGCGCCGGCTCTGGTCCTGGCGCGCCGAGTTCGGGGGCGAGGGCGAGTGGGCGGCGGCGCTGGGCCGCTCGGTCGCGGAGCGCGGCGCCGACGCGCTCTGGCCGGATCTCACCGCGCGCTGAGCCTGACGACGGCCCCGTGTCCGGGATTCGGTTCGACCACATCGCGATCGCCGTGGGGCGCATGGCCGACGCGCCCGCGTTCCTTGTCGGCGAGCTCGGCGGGACGCCCGGCCACGGCGGGCCCTCGGGTGCCTACACGTTCGGCCAGTGGCGCTTCGCCGGCGGCGGCCGTCTCGAGATCCTCGAGCCGCTCGGCGTGGACGGCTTCCTCCATCGCTTCCTCGACCGGCGCGGGCCGGGGATCCACCACGTGACGTTCATCGTGCCGCGCCTGCGCGAGGCCTGTGACCGCGCGGAGGCGCGCGGCTACGAGATCGTCGGCTACGACGACTCCGATCCGCATTGGCAGGAGGCGTTTCTCCATCCGAGGCAGGCGCTCGGCATCGTCGTCCAGATGGCCGCGTTGAAGCCGCCGAGCGGCGGCGAGCGCCCGCGGTGGCAGGCGCCGCCGGGGCCCGCGAACCCACCGCCGCCCGTCACCGTCGTGGGCCTCCGGATGCGCGCCCGATCCCGCGAGCGCGCGCTGATCCAGTGGCGCGACGTGCTTCAGGCCGAGGCCGCCGACGGCGGCGCCGCCCTGCTGCTCTTCCGCTGGCCCGGCTCGGCCATGCGCATCGCCGTCGAGATCGACGCCGCGCTCGAGGAAGGTCCGCTCCGTGTCGAGCTCGCGAGCGCCCGCGCGCTCGCGCTGCCGCCCGGCGCCCACCCGGCCCTCGGCACCGTCTTCGTCGCGAGCCGCTGAAGTCTGCTAAAGTCTCGGGCCAACAGGAGGCGGCCATGGCGACCACGCTCGGCAGGCGGGAGCTCCGCCGGCTCCACCCGCTCTTGGGTGCCGAGGTCCTGGGCGTTGACCTCGGCAAGCCCGTGGACGACGCCGCGTTCGCCCTAATCCTGGACGCGTTCAACGAGCACTCGGTGCTCGTGTTCCGCGATCAGGATCTGAGCGACGAGCAGCAGATCGCGTTCAGCCGCCGCTTCGGCCCGCTGGAGCAGACCACGCGCAGCGTCGCCAAGAACCCGAAGATCGCCCCGGAGATCGCCGACCTCTCCAACGTGGACGCCGAGGGCCGGATGATCCCGCCCGACGACACGCGCGTGGTCTATCACTCGGGCAACCAGCTCTGGCACAGCGACAGCTCGTTCAAGCGGGTGCCGGCGCTGGCCTCGTTGCTCTCCGGGCGCGAGGTGCCGCCGGCGGGCGGGGAGACGGAATACGCGAGCCTGCGCGCCGCCTGGACGGCGCTGCCGGCGGAGCGGCAGCGGCGGCTCGACGGGCTCGTCGCGGTCCACAGCTTCGCCTACTCGCGCGGCCTGGTGGCCCCGGGGCTCCTGACGCCGGAGCAGGAGCGGGAGCTGCCGCCCGTCAAGCAGGTCCTGGTCCGCACCAACCCGGTCAACGGCCGGAAGGCGCTCTACGTCGGCTCGCACGCCTCGCACGTGGTCGGGATGCCGGTGGCGGAGGGGCGCGCGCTCCTCCTGGAGCTGCAAGCGCTCGCGACGCGGCCCGAGTTCGTCTACCGGCACGCGTGGCGGCCGCGGGACCTCGTCATGTGGGACAACCGGGCGGTTCTGCATCGCGGCCGGCCGTGGGACGCCGCGAAGCACCGGCGCGTCATGCACCGCACGACGGTCGCCGGCGACGGGCCGACGGTCAGCGAGGCCTGACGAGCCTCGTCCGCAGTTTCTCCGCCTGCTCGTGAAACGGCAGGCCGCCGCTCGCCGTCATCGGCGTCTTGTCGGCGAGCCCGGTGTGGAGCTCGACGAGCACCGGCCCGGGCTCGGTCAGCATCGCGGGCAGCCGGCGTTTGAACTCGTCGAGCTCGCGGATCACGTACGCGTTCCGGTAGCCGGCGCCCTTCGCCATCGCGACGAAGTCCACCTGAAGACCGCCCGGAATGTCCTGTGCACCCGAGGTGTGATAGACGCCG
>JBGPIS010000104.1:0-7479 GCA_041484965.1 Methylomirabilia bacterium | reverse complement strand
CGATGGAGACGACGGCGAGCGTCATGATGAGCGGCGTGAACGCCCGCGTCGCGTCGGGAAAGAGCGGGAAGCCCAACTTCATGAAGCCGTACGTCCCCATCTTCAGCAACACGCCCGCCAGGATCACGCTCCCGGCGGTGGGCGCCTCCACGTGGGCGTCGGGGAGCCAGGTGTGGAATGGGAAGAGCGGCACCTTGATCGCGAACGCGAGCGCGAAGGCGAGGAACATGAAATTTTGCGCGAGGCCGGGCGCCATGGCCCAGCGGGCGAGTACCGGCACGTCGAAGGTGTACGTGCCGATCGCCGCGCCGTGCTGGTAGTAGAGCGCCAGGATCGCGACCAGCATGAGGACCGAGCCCACCATCGTGTAGAGCACGAACTTCACCGCCGCGTAGATGCGGTTCGCCCCGCCCCACACGCCGATGATGAAGTACATCGGGATCAGCATCGCCTCCCAGAAGACATAGAAGAGGAAGAGGTCCAGGCTGACGAACACCCCGAGCATGCCCGTCTCGAGGATCAGCAGCGTGATCAGGAACTCCTTCACCCGGTCCTCGATCGCGTGCCAGGCCGAGGCGAGCGCGATGGGGGTGAGGAACGTCGTGAGGAGCACGAGCAGGAGGCTGATGCCGTCGATGCCGACGTGGTAGGACACGCCGAGGGTCGGCATCCAGGGACGTTGCTCCTCGAACTGGAAATCGGCGGCGGCCCCGTCGAAGCCGGTGTAGAGCGGGAGCGAGAGCGCCAGCACCAGGAGCGCGATCAGGAGCGCCGCGGTCTTGAGGACGCCGGCGTGCCGGCGCGGCACGAAGACGAGCGTGAGCGCGCCGAGCGCCGGCAGGAACGTGACCGCGGTCAAGAGCCGCGTCATTTACCGGCTCAAGAGGAACGCGAGGACGAGGACCGCGCCGGCGAGCATCGTGAGCGCGTAGTTGACCACGTAGCCCGTCTGCGCGCGCCGGAGCACCGCCGCCCAGCCGACGACGGAGCGCCCGAGGCCGTTGACGACGCCGTCGATCATCCCGAGGTCGACGGCGCGCGCGAGGAACGTCGACAGGCCCCAGAGCGGACGCACGATCACCGCGTCGTACACCCGGTCCACGTACCAGGCGTTCAGGAGGAACGCGTGCAGCGCCGTCCGCGGCCGCCCGGCCACGGCGGAACGCACTGGCGAGGACATGTACATGAACCACGCGAGCAGGATCCCCGCGGCGACGACCACCACCGAGAGGATCAACAGCATGTAGGCCACGAAGCCGCCGTGCGCCTCTTCGTGGAGCGGGAACACCGGCGCCAGAAACCGGGCGAAGCGCGTGCCGTGCGTCGAGGGGATCCCGAGCGCGAGGCCCGTCACCGCCGTGAGCGCCGCCAGCACCCAGAGCGGGAGCGTCATCACGGGCGGCGACTCGTGGACGTGGTGCGCGGCCTCCTTGGACATGCGCGGGGCGCTGTAGAACGCGAGGAAGAGGAGGCGCGCGGTGTAGAACGCGGTGAGGAACGCGCCCAGCAGCAGCAGCGCCCACATCGCGCGGTTGCCGTGGAAGGCCACGCCGAGAATCTCGTCCTTCGAGAAGAACCCGGAGAGCCCCGGAACGCCGGCGAGCCCCAGCGCACCGACGGTCGTCGTGATCGTCGTCGTCACCATCCGCGACGAGAGCCCCCCCATCTTCCGGAGGTCCTGCTCGCCGCCCGTGCCGTGGATGACGCTGCCCGCGCCGAGAAAGAGGAGCGCCTTGAAGAAGGCGTGCGTGACGAGGTGGAAGATCCCGGCAGCGTAGGCCCCGAGGCCGAGGGCGGCGAACATGTAGCCGAGCTGGCTCACGGTCGAGTACGCGAGAACGCGCTTGATATCGGTCTGCACGAGGCCGATCGTCGCGGCGAAGACCGCGGTGGCGACGCCAACCCAGGCGACGACCTCGAGCGCCGTGCCCGACCGCTCGAATAGCGCGTGGCTCCGCGCAACCATGTAGACGCCCGCCGTCACCATCGTCGCGGCGTGGATGAGCGCGGAGACCGGCGTGGGGCCCTCCATCGCGTCGGGGAGCCAGGTGTGGAGCGGCAGCTGCGCCGACTTGCCGCACGCGCCCATGAAGAGGAGGAGCGCGATCCCCGTCGCCGTCGCCGGCGAGAGCGTCCCGGCGCCCTTGAACACCGCCTGGTAATCCAGGGTGCCGAGCGCGGTCCAGAGCCACATGACGCCGAGGCCGAAGCCGACGTCGCCGACCCGGTTGACGATGAACGCCTTCTTCCCCGCCTGGGCCGCCGCCGGGCGCGTGTACCAGAAGCCGATCAGGAGATATGAGCAGAGGCCCACCGCTTCCCAGAAGACGTAGAGGAGGAGGAAATTGCCGGCGAGCACGAGCATCGTCATCGAGAAGACAAACAGGTTCAGGTAGGCGAAGTAGCGCGCGTAGCCCGGGTCGTCGTGCATGTAGCCGGCGGAGTAGAGGTGGATCAGCGCGCCGACGCCGGTGACGACGAGCAGCATCACGCCGGTGAGCGGGTCCACGTGCGCCACGACCGACGTCTCGAAGTCGCCGGCCACGATCCACGCGAAGAGTGGGCTCGTGAAGCTCCCGCCGTCCCACACGCGCGCGAACGCCGCGCACGACGCGAGGAACGAGGCGACTGCGGCGGGCACGGCGACCCAGTGGGCGCGCCGTCCGATCAGCTTGCCGAAGAGGATGTTGAGGAGCGCGCCCGCAAGTGGAAAAGCGGGGATCAGCCAGACCGTGGACACCGGGTCATGCTACGAAGGCCGCGAGGGGGTGTCAAGCACGCGGCCAGTACATGATCACCGCGACGCCGGCGAGACAGAGGAGGCCGCCCACAAGGTCGAGCCGGTCGGGTGCCTGTCCCGCGACGCGCCAGCCCCAGAGCAGCGAGAGGACGACGAAGACGCCGCCGTACGCCGCGTAGGTGCGTCCGAAGGGCGCCGGCTGGAGCGTCGGCACGATGCCGTAGAGGAGCAACACGACGCCGCCGGCCGCGCCCCACAGCGCCGGCCGCCCGTCGCGCAGCCAGAGCCAGACGAGGTATCCGCCGCCGATCTCGCAGAGCCCGGCGAGGACGAAGAGCGCGGCGGAGCGGAGGACGAGCGCGGTGGTCATGGCGTGGCGCCTCCCGGGTCGCGGTTCTCCGCATGGTATCATCCGCCCGTGCCCCAGCCGTCGCGCGCGAAACGTTGGGTGCTCGTCGTCCTCCTGCTGCTCCTCGCGGTCGTCGGCTCGGTCTCCTACCTCGGCTGGCGCCAGTCCGTGCCCGGCGTCCAGTCGCTCGCGCCGCCGCCGCGTTTCGTCGGCCAGAGGACGACGCTCACGTTCACGCTCGAGGCGCGCCGTGGCAACGTCGCGCGCGCCGAGATCCGCCTGGTGCAGGGCGGGAAGTCCACGGTCGTCGCCAGTCAGGCGGGCGCGTTCGGGCGCCACGTCGAGATCCCGGTGACGCTCGAGAGCACGGCCCTCGGACTCCGCGAGGGCGGCGCCCAGCTCGAAGTGTGGGCGCGCGACGATTTCTGGCGGCCGCTCCGCCTCGCCGAGCGCGCGATCGCGAGCTACCCGGTCACCGTGGACCTGACGCCGCCGACGATCGAGATCCTCGCGGCGACGCAATACGTCTCGCCCGGCGGGAGCGGCCTCGTCGCGTTCCGCGTGACCGGCGCGACGCGCTCGACGGTGACCGCCGGCAAGCTCGTCCTGCCGAGCTTCGCGTGGGGCCCCGCGGAGCGCGGCGCCCGCGTGGCGCTGATCGCGCTACCCTGGGACTTCCAGCCCGGCGCGCCGCTCGCGATCTCGGCCGAGGACGAGGCGGGCAACCTCGTCTCGCGACCGATCCCCTCGGAGCTCAAGCCGCGCCGCTTCCCGCACGACACGATCGAGATCAAGGACGCCTTCCTGAAGGCGAAAGTGCCGGAGCTTCTGCCGCAGCACTCGGCATCGAAACCGCTCGTCGAGGGCTTCCTCGTCATCAACCGCGACCTGCGCCGGCAGGCCGAGGAGGAGAAGCGGCGGATCGGCGCCACGACAGCCGAGAGGCCCTTGTGGGCGGGGCCCTTCATGCAGCCCCGCAACACCAAGGTGTTCGCGAACTTCGCCGAAACCCGCACCTACGTCTACGGCGGGCGCGAGATCGACTCGCAGGTGCATTACGGCTTCGACATCGCGTCCACCCGGCGGGCGGCGGTGCCCGCGGCAAACAACGGGACGGTCGTCTTCGCCGGGTCCCTCACGATCTACGGCAACACGGTCATCGTGGACCACGGCCTCGGCCTCCAGACGCTCTACGCCCACCTGTCCGGCATCGGCATCAGGGTCGGCGACGCAGTCGAACGTGGCCAGGAGCTCGGGCGTACCGGAACGACGGGGCTCGCCATCGGCGACCACCTGCATCTCGAGGTGCTGGTCAACGGCGTGTCGGTGACGCCGCTCGAGTGGTGGGACGCGAAGTGGATCCGCGACCACATCAGCAAGCCCTTGAAGGCAGCCGGTCTGCCCGAGATCGGCGGCGCCCGCTAGAAGCGTCCGAACTTCGCGTACGCGTCGCTCGGCGTCATCCCGCGCTTCACGGCCGCGCGCACCTTGTTCTCGGTGCCGACCAGAGTCTCGCAGCGCTTCAGGACCTCGTGGGCGACGCGGCGCGGGACGATCACGACGCCGTCCCAGTCGGCGACGACGATGTCACCGAGGCTCACGCGCACGCCGCCGATCGTCACCGGCTCTCCCCAGTCGCTCACCCGCCAGCGCGGCACCGAGTGCTGCGGCGTGCGGTAGCGGACGAAGGTCGGGAACCGGATCCGCCCGATGGAGGCCGCGTCGCGCGTGGCCCCGTCGATCACCGCGCCCCGCACCTTCCGGGCGCGAAACCACGACGCGCAGAGCTCGCCGAAGTGGGCCGCGACGCTGTCGTTGGACGCCAAGACGAGAACCGAGTCGGCGGGCACCGCGTCCAGCATCTTGAGGAAGCGGCGGAGCGTCTCGTCACGCTCGCGCGGCGTCCCGCGGCGCGGCCGGCCGCGCGCGGTGAACGCATAGCCGGCGGTCCGCATGTCGGCGGTGAGCGGCTGGATCGCCGAGGGCAGCGTCTGGCGCTGCAGTCCCATCTCGTCCATCACGTCGGTGATCGCCGCGGTGTAGATCCGCGCGAAGCGGCGCGGCAGGTTGTCCGATCGGCTGGTCATCCCTTGCCCTCCCCGGCGGGATTCTAGCGCAGGCGGCCCCCGAGGAGCGCGCGCGGCGGCACGAAGTCGCCGATGACGCCGAGCAGGCGGTCGAGCAGGCCGGGCCGGCGCGCGAGGACGCGGGCCGCCAGGTTGGCGAGCCGGCGCCGGGCGATGACGAACCGCAGCACGCGCGTCACGCGCTCCTTGCCCGCGAACGCCCGCCGCCGCGCGAGCCCGTAGGCGGCGAGCGCCTCGCGCGAGCAGTCGCCCGCGCGGAGTGCCCGCACCGCGGTCTCCGCCGCGAGCTCCGCGCCGCGCAGTGCGGCGAAGACGCCTTCGCCCGTGAACGGATCGTAGAAGCCCGCGGCATCACCGACGAGCAGCACGCCGCCCACGCGCGGCGGCAGGACCGCGTACGCGAGCGGTCCCATCGCCTGGACCGGCGCGACGACGCGGGCGCCCGCCAGCCGCCGGGCGAGGTGCGGGAGCTGCCTGAGGCGCGCCGCGAAGAACGCCTCGAGGCGGCCGCTCCACGGCGCCGCGTGTTCGAGTGGAACGACGATCGACAGGTTCGCGCGGTCGGGCGCCACCGGATTCAGGATCGCGTAGTCGGGCGGATCCACGAAGATCTCGCCGCGGTCGCGGAGGCCCTCGACATCCGCGACGTACGTCACGAGCGCCATCCGTCTCAGGCGGTGGGCGCGACGGAGTCCGAGACGTTGCGCGACCACCGAGGCGCGGCCGTCGGCGGCGATCACGAGCGGGGCGCAGACGGTGATCGACCGGCCGGCGGCGTCGACCGCCTCGACCCCGGCCACCCGGTCGTCCTCGACGACGAGGTCGGTGACGCGCACCTGCTCGCTGAAGTCGATCGGCAGCGCGCGCACGCGCTCGACGAGGAGCGCATCGAGCGTCTCGCGGGGGATCGCCAGCGCGTGCTCGCGATAGGGGCGGAAGCGCCCGAGCGGGCGGTACGTACCGACGAGCACGGTGCCGTCGGGCGCCGTGATCCGCATGCCGGCGAGCGGCATCGCGACGCGGTCCACCGATTTGAGGACGCCGAGACGGTCCAGGATCCGCGGCGCCTCCGGGCTCAGGTACTCGCCGCAGATCTTCGGCCGCGGGAAACGCGCCCGGTCGAGGAGCCGCACGGCGAGCCCGCGCTCGGCGAGCAGGATGGCCGTCGCCGTGCCTGCGGGGCCGGCGCCGACGACGATAACGTCGGCGGAGGCCGTCATGCGGTCACCGCCACGAGCCGGCCGAAGAGTCGATACTCGTTGACCGTCAACTGCGCGATCCCCGCCTTCTCGGCGAGCGTCCGGAGCTCGGCGCCCGAGTAGGCGCGCCGCACGGAGAGCGGGCCGTCATGGCGCGAGATCGGATGGCACCAAAGGAGCCGCGTGGCGAGCCACACGAGGGCGAGGGCGAGGCGCGTGCGCAGCAGGTCGTTGATCACGACGGCGCCACGCGCCGCCACGGCCATCTCCCGGAGCGCGGCGACGGCGGCGTCCGGCTCGAGGTGGTGGAGCACGAGCGACGCCGTGACGACATCGGCCGTGCCTTCGCCGAACGGCAGCGCGGTCGCGTCCGCGCGAACGAGGGCGATCTCCGGGTACGCGGCGCACACGCGGCGCGCGAGGGTCAGCGTCGGGGCGTCGCGCTCGACGACGACGACACGGATCCGCCGGCCGGCCTGCCGCGCCCACTCGACCACGCGCGTGGCGAACGCCCCGTGACCGCCGCCCACGTCGAGCACGAGGAGCGTCGTGTCCCGCGGCACGGCGGCGGCGACCTTCAGCACCTCGCGGAGGGTCAGCGCGTAGCCGCCGAACCACGCGTTGAGCCGGTCGATATCGGCGAGCGACGCCGCGCGCGCGGCCGCGGCGACGGGCCGGTCGAGAAGCTCCAGCACCCCCGCCGCCCGCTCTATCATTTGTTGTAGCGAGGCCCGCGAGGCCGGTGGCACTCCCGGGTGGCCTGAGCGAGGCACGTGTGGCTCCGCACGCCCTTCAAAGCAGGGCCCGCGAGGTCGGTGGTACTCCCCCGTGGCCTGAGCGAGGCCCGCGTGGCTCCGAACGCCTGTCCCTTCACCATCGCAACAGGGCGCCCTCGGCGGCGAAGCCCGGGCCGAGCGCGATCATGAGCCCCCACTCCCCGTCCACCGGGGATTCGCGCTGCAGCATCTCCTCGAGCACGAAGACCACCGTCGCCGACGACATGTTGCCGTAGCGCCGGAGCACCGAGCGCGAGTGGGCCACCTGCTCCTCGCCGAGCTCGAGCAGCGTCCGCGCGCGGTCGATCACGCGCCGCCCCGCCGAGTG
>JBGPIS010000103.1:0-7516 GCA_041484965.1 Methylomirabilia bacterium | reverse complement strand
GCGGGCAAGTCCACCGTCGTGGACCGGCTGACCGCGTTGCTCCGCGCCGAGCGCCAGACGGTCGGCGTCGTCGCGGTGGATCCCTCCAGCCCGTTCACCGGCGGGGCGGTCCTGGGCGACCGGATCCGCATGCAGGCCCACGCGCTCGACCCCGGCGTCTTCATCCGCAGCATGGCGACGAGGGGCTCGCAGGGCGGCCTGGCGCGCTCCACGGGCGACGTCATCCGGCTCCTGGCGTCCGCCGGCTACGCGTGGGTGCTGGTCGAGACCGTCGGCGTCGGTCAGACCGAGTTCGACATCATGAGGCTGGCCGACACCACCGTGGTGGTCCTCGTGCCCGAGTCGGGCGACGCGATCCAGACGATGAAGGCAGGCCTCATGGAAGCGGCCGACGTCTTCCTCGTGAACAAGGCCGACCGTGCGGGCGCCCACGCGCTCATGACCGAGCTCAAGTTCGCGGCGCACCTGCACTACGCGAGCGCGACGTCGCCCAAGGACATCGACTGGGAGATCCCCGTGCGCTCCGCCGAGGCGCAAAATGACGTCGGCGTCAAGGAGCTGCTCGACGAGATCCGGCGCCATCGCGCCACGCTCGAGGCCGGCGGCGCGCTCGCCGCGCGCCGTCGCGCGCGCCGCGGTGCCGAGCTCAAGAGCCTCCTGCTCGAGGCCGTGCGCGCCAAGGTCGAGCGGGCGGTGGAGCGCGGACAGTTCGGCGCCACGCTGGACCAGGTCCTCGAGGGGACGCTCGACCCGTACTCGGCGGCCCAGGCCATCGTCGCTGTGCTAAGGTTGGAGACCTCATGACGGCGTCCGTGCCGTTCCGCGACACCTTCTGGAACGTCCCCGTCTGGGCCCAGAGCGCGCTCTACGTCGGCGGCTTCGTCGCCATCGCCATCCTCGCCTACGGCATCTGGCAGCGCGTGCGCCTCTGGCGCCAGGGCCTGCCCGAGAACCGCATCGACCACATTCCCGAGCGCGTGATGCTCGTCGTCCGGCACGCGCTCGGCCAGGCGCGCGTGCTCTCACAGGCCTACCCCGGCGTCATGCACGCGATCATGTTCTGGGGCTTCCTCGCGCTCTTCATGGGCACCGTGCTGGCGACGATCGACTGGGACGTCACGCTGCCGCTGTTCGGCGTGAAGCTCCTCAAGGGCGGCTTCTATCTCTTCTACGAGACGACGCTCGACCTCTTCGGCCTGTTCTTCGTGATCGGCCTCGGCATGGCGGTGTGGCGGCGCTTCATCGCGCGCCCGGATCGTTTGGACCCGACGGCCCGCTTCGCCCGGGTGCTGGCGCTCCTCTTCGTGATCAATCTGACGGGCTTCGTCATCGAGGCCGCGCGCCTCGCCGTCGTCCGGCCGCCCTGGGCGCCGTGGTCGCCCGTGGGCTGGGCGCTCGGGCAGGGGATGCTGGCGCTTGGATTATCCGAGGCGGCGTTGCGGGCGACGCATCTCTCCGCGTGGCTCTTCCACGCGGCGATCTCGCTCGCGTTCATCGCGGTGATCCCGTACTCCTACTTCATGCACCTCGTCACGACGCCGCTCAACATCTTCTTCTCGAAGCTCGGCTCCCGGGGCGAGATCCGGAAGATCGAGAACCTCGAGGAGGCGGAAAGCCTCGGCGTCTCGAAGCTCGAGGAGTTCTCGTGGAAGCGGCGGCTCGACTTCGACGCGTGCGTCGAGTGCGGCCGCTGCCAGGCGGCCTGCCCGGCGCACATGGCCGGCAGCGCGCTCTCGCCCAAGCAGATCATCGTCAAGCTCAAGCGCCACATGCACGGCGAGCTGCCGGGGCCGATCCACGGAGCCTTGATCAAGCCGGAGGAGCTCTGGGCGTGCACGACGTGCATGGCGTGCGTGGAGGAGTGCCCCGCCTTCATCGACATCGTGGACACGATCATCGACCTCCGCCGCTACCTCACGCTCTCCGAGGGGGCGCTGCCGTCCACGGCGGCGCAATCGCTCCAGAACATCCAGCGCGCGGGGAACCCGTGGGGTCTCCCGGCCGGCGAGCGGCTCGCGTGGGCCCAGGGGCTCGACGTGCCGGTGCTGACGCCCGGCGTGGAGGTCGAGTACCTTTACTGGGTCGGCTGCTCGGCGTCCTACGACCGGCGGAATCAGGCGATCGCGCGCGCGGTGGTGAAGATCCTCAAGGCCGCCGGCGTGTCGTTCGCCGTCATGCAGGAGGAGCGCTGCCACGGGGAAGTCGCCCGGCGCCTCGGCGAGGAATACCTCTACCAGACGCTCCAGAAGGAGAACATCGCGGCGATCAACCGGTACCGCTTCAAGAAGGTCGTCACGCACTGCCCGCACTGCTTCAACACGATCAAGAACGAGTTCCCGCAGTTCGGCGGCACGTACGAGGTCGTGCACCACACCCAGCTCATCGAGGCGCTGCTCGCGGCCGGGCGGATCACGCCCACGAAGCCGCTCGACGCGACGCTCGCGTTCCACGACTCGTGCTACCTCGGCCGCTACAACGGCATCACGGAGGCGCCGCGCAACGTCGCGAAGTCCGTGCCCGGGCTCAGGCTCGTCGAGCTGCCGCGCAACCGCGATCGCGGCCTCTGCTGCGGCGGGGGCGGCGGCCACATGTGGATGGAGGTCAAGGCGCCGAAGCGGGTGAACATCATCCGGGTCGAGGAGGCGCTCGAGGCCAAGGTGGACATGGTCGGCACGGGCTGCCCGTTCTGTCTCGCCATGGTGGACTTGGGCCGCAAGGTGAAGGGGGCGGAGGAGACGCTTCTCGTCAAGGACGTGAGCGAGCTGGTGGCCGAGAGCCTGCCCTGATGCGGACGCTGCTCCGCGCGCTCCCGGACATCGCCCGCACGATCGGACGCCTCGCCGTCGACCCGGTGCTGCCGAGAGCGGCGAAGATCGCGCTCGCCGCCGCCGTGCTCTACATCGTATCGCCCGTGGATCTGATTCCCGACTGGATCCCCGTGCTCGGCGCCCTCGACGACGTGCTGGTGGCCGCCATCGTCGTGGACGGGATCCTCAGCTTCGTGGACCGCGGGCGCGTGCTGAAGTACTGGCCGGGGAGCGCCGAGTCGCTCGAGCGCGTGGCGCGCGCCGCGCGCGTGCTGGCCTTCTGGGTGCCGCGCCGCCTCAAGGCGAAGATCTTCTCGGGCCGCGCGTGATGAGACCGGAATACGCCGAGCTCATCCAGCGCCGCCTCGCCGTCCCGCCGACGGAAGGCCCCGACAAGGTTGCCACCCTCGACACGGCCGTCCGCCGGCTGATCGAGCCCGGGCAGACGATCTACGCCGGCGCCGCCCACGGGCGGCCGAACGCGCTCGTGCGGGAGCTCGTTCGCCAGTGGTGGGGCAAGCGTCCGGCCTGGACACTCGCCCTCATCGGCATGGGCTCGCCGTGGACCGCGCTGGTCCTGGGCGGGCTCGTCAAGCGCCTGATCACCACGTTCGTCGGCGAGGGCTATCCGTTCCCTGTCCCCCAGCCGCTGATCGCCAAGGCGATCCTCGACGGGACGCTCACCGTCCAGAACTGGACGATGCTCACGATGCCGCTGCGCCTCCTGGCGGGCGCGATGGGCGTGCCGTTCATGCCGACGCGCTCGCTGCTCGGCTCGTCGATGGAAGAGGACAACGCGCGCGACGGCGATTTCCTGGCGGCTGACGACCCCTTCTCGGGCGGAGGCCGAATAGGCTTCGTCAGGGCGCTCGTGCCCGACGTGGCGCTCTTCCACGCCTGGGCGGCCGACCGCGCGGGCAACGTCCTCTCCGCCGCGCCGCTCAACGAGAACTTCTACGCCGCCATGGCGGCCCGGCGCGGGGCGATCGTCACGGTCGAGAAGATCGTCACGACCGACTTCATCCGCCGTCACGCCGGGCTCGTCCGGCTGCCGGGCCAGTACGTGGCGGCCGTCGTCGAGGCGCCGTTCGGCGCGCACCCGTCGGGCATGTACGGCATGAACCTCCCCGAGCTCGAGGGTTACGCCGAGGATCCCGACTTCATCCTCGAGATCCGCAAGGCCTTCCGGAAGCCCGAGACGGCCCACGCGTGGATCAAGGACTGGATGCTGGAGATCCCCGACCAGGCGGCGTACGTGGCCAAGCTCGGCGACCAGCGCCTCGTGGAAGTGAAGGGGCGCGCGCACACGGACGCCTGGGAGAGCGAGCTCGCGATGCTGGAGGGCAACCTCGGCCCCGACGACCGGGTGAACGCCGCGGAGCGGATGGTCGTCGCCGCGGCGCGGCTTCTGAGCGAGAAGATCCGCGCGAACGGCTACCGGGTTTATCTGGCCGGCGTCGGCAACTCGAACCTGGCCGCGTGGCTCTCGGCGTACCAGCTCAAGGCCCAGGGTGTGGACGTCGAGCTGATGGCCGAGACCGGCATGCTCGGCTATCTCCCGCGCCCGGCCGAGCCGTTCGTCTTCTCGTTCAGGAACTTCCCCTCGTCGAAGATGTTGACCGATATCTTCCACGTGATGGGAATCTTCATGGGCGGCCGGCAGAGCCGCTGCATCGGCTCGCTCGCCGCCGGGCAGATCGACAAGCACGGCAACATCAACTCGACGCTCGTGCCCGGCGTCGCCTACATCACCGGCTCGGGCGGCGCCAACGACATCGCCTCCGCGGCGCGCGAGGTCGTGGTGACGCTGGCCCAGAGTCGCGGGCGCTTCGTGGACAAGGTCCCGTACGTGACCGCGCCGGGCCGGCGCGTGTCCGCGGTCGTCTCGGATCTCGGCGTGTACGAGAAGGCCGATGAGCACGCCGAGCTCAGGCTGACGGCGGTGTACGCGGACCGACCCGAGGCGGAGGCAGTCCAGGCGGCGCGCGCGGCGTGCGGCTGGGAGCTCGAGGTGGCGCCGGCGCTCAGGCGCATCGAGCCGCCGGAGCTCGAGGAGCTGCGGCTCGTCCGGCTCTTCGACCCGCGCCGGTATTTCCTAGAGGAGATCTGATCAATAAACGCCACAATCCATGATCACGAAGAGCGGCAAGCCTACCGCGGTGCTTTTGAATGCCCAGGAGTTCGACGAGCGTCGCCTACAATAGGAAGCATCGACACAGTCAAGGAGGCGTCATATGCCCCAAGTGTGGACCTGCGCTATCTGCAAGAAGATTGTCCGAGAGACGGACGAATACATCATCCAAACGAAGCTCGCTCAATCCGGCCTCGAAACACGCGTCCACGCGACGTGTGTAGAGGGGAAATAGCGGCGACGATGAGTCGTCGTCCTCGTCGTCCCGGTCGCCGGACTCGCGCAATCCCTCGACCGGCCGGATCCGTGACACCGTATACGTTGTCACCTGCGCCGCCCCCTGGGAGTCCACGGCCGCGAACGTGGGACTGAACAGCATCAAGTCGAGCGCGAGGTTGGTCACGTAGAGCAATTTCCGTTGGGGCTGAAGACGAGACTGGCCGGGACGAGGAGGCCGATGGGTTTGCTGTCCACGCCCCGTGGGATCGAGCACCACGATCTCATCGGGCCTGGTTGGCGGCGATGGCCATCACCCCACGGGTTGTCCTCGCATACTCCACGGATCGTCTCGCGACGGCTCTGACGGCTCGATCGGCGCGACCTCTTTGGGCTCGATCGACAAGATCACGAGATCGAGTTGCTTCAGCCTGTCCCGAAGCGTGTCGAGGGCTCCGTCGATCTCGTCTTCGGGCACGAGCTTCGGCTCCGTCTCCACCGTCGCTTGGATCTTGATCCGCTTGAATGTCAGCATGACGACACCTCCCCTCCAACGGCAGCAGCACATTCGATGCCAAAACCGCCGCCGTCGGGTGCCCTGCGCAACATCTTGGAATTGCGGCAAGGCCGGCGGTCGTCGGCCTTGGAGAGCTTCAAGCCCTGGACAGTTTTTCCAGGGGTCGGGCGGTAAGTCTCATTTCGACCCGGGCGCGGGTGTCACCGCGGTCGGAGCGGAGAAACCATGGTTCGGCGCGACCACCCCTTCTCGGTGCCGACGTGGTCGAGCCCGCGGGCGGGGGGCGTCGTGCCGCCCGCGGGCCGCCCGCTGGTCGGTGCTACGCGGTGGCCCGATGAACGTACCCGTAGCGGGCGTTGCTCCGCATCCCGCCCATGGCAACGTACTCGGCCTTGATCGCGGCGATCTTGTCCGTCGTGATCGCGCCCTGCGCCGCCTGCAGGTGGACGTTGTAGAGCCGGGCTGAGTTGCCCGCGAAGATAGCGCTCTTGACGAGACCGTCGGCAGCGCCGAGTGAGGCGAAGCCGTGCTTCTTCTGCATGTCCGCGGGGATCTCGAGCCGGCGGAGGGCCTCGATCTGCCACTGTGGTGACCCGTACCACACCGAGTCGCTCCCCCACACCACGTGATCCGCCCCGAGGCCGCGGATGAGCGTGCCGAGGAACGCCGCCGCGAACCGCGGGTTGGCGACCGCTGAGTTGGCGAAGGCGGTGCCCACCTCACCGTAGACGTTCGTAACGCCGAATTTGGCGGGGATCTCGGCCAAATCGGTCGACCACTTAATGCGCCCGGTCTGCTCGAACTCGGCGAGGGCGGCGTCGGGCGCCTCAAGGAACGGCCGCAGCCCTGCGTGGTAGATCACGAAGCTGATCTGCGGCCAGTCCTTCGCCGCCTGGCCGACGTCCCAGACCGAGTTGTACTCCCACACGCCCGGCCATGACTTCTCATAGTCGGCGGGGAGCAGTCCCTTGTGGATGCACACGGTCGTGGTCCCGGCCTTGACGATCTTCTCGTAGAACGGATAGACGAGCTTCTGGTCGTCCAGCCGCCAGTAGGAGCCGAGCTTGGACGGGAAGAGCGGGTCACCGATCGTGTAGCCTTTCCAGCTGTCAGGCTTGAGCACGCTGCTCGCGCGCTCGACCTCGTCCATCCATCCCTGGCGCTTCGGCGTGAACACGGCATGCGCCAGCAGGCGCCGCGAGCCGGCGATTTTGTTGATCGCGGCGCGCGCCATCGCGATCTGGTCGTTCGTGAGGAGGTCCCAGGACGGATCGTCGAAGGGCGCGCCCGACAGGAGTGCGATCTTCGTGTCGCTGTCGACGAAGATCTCCCTGACGTAGTTCTCGAACTTGTAGCGCGCGAGGTCCTTGTCCCCAGCCAGCGCCGGGTTCCAGTGCGCCTTGGCGTACTGCGCCAGCCCCAAGAGGTCGGCCTGTTTGAAGTCGTCGCGCACGAAGTGGGTCTGGTCGTCGATGATGAACTGCCCCGCCAGCGCTTTCGCACGCGCGTCGGCCACGCCTGGTGTCGCCGCCTCGGCCCGGGTTACGTCGAAGAGCGCCCCGAACACCTCGTTCATAGCAAGGAACGCCGCCGCCATGCCCGCGCTGCTCGCCAGAAATCGGCGCCGGTTCATGCCGTGCCGGCGCCCGAGATCGTCGGCAAGCTCCTTGATCCGGACCTCCACCCGCTGCTGCTCTCGAGTCTGCGGCAGCGGGTTGAACTCGCCGTTCGACACGATCTGCGTGGGGACCGGCGATCTGAACGAGGCGATCTCGGCGGGAGCAGTGCGATTCAGTTCCTCGTCGCTCAGATAGTGCGGCATTGCGGCCTCCTTCGGTGATCTGC
>JBGPIS010000102.1:0-7521 GCA_041484965.1 Methylomirabilia bacterium | reverse complement strand
GCGATCGCCGATTCCACCGCCTCACGCGGCCCCATCGCCGGCGAAGCCACCGCCGCTCCGGCCACCATCAACCACGCTGCCAGCGCCTTGCCCATGGTCCGATCCTCCCGCGTCGTTACTCAGCATGGCGCGTGCCATACCGCTACGCGGCCTAAACCTTTGCAATTCCTAACGCTCGTGGCGGCTGCATAATGGACAGAGTGGCAACCGTGTCTGCGATTCGACACCGGAACCGTCAGGCTTCGATTGGCGTGGACGTCGGCGGCACGTGGCTTCGCGTCGCGGCGCGCGACGGGCGGCGCCGCGCGACGGTCGTCGCGCGCGCCGATCGTGATCTCTCCCGGCTGCCGGCGATCCTGCGCGCGATCTGGCGCCGCCGCGGCTGGCGGCCCGCGCGCGTCGCCTCGCTCGTCGTCGCCTCGCGCGCAACCTGGACCGAGCGCGAGTGCCGCGCGCTGGCGCGGCGGCTCCGCCGGCTCGCCCGCCGCGTGAGGGTGATCTCCGACGCCCAGGCCGCGCTCCTGGGTGCCCTCGACGGTCGCGCCGGCGTGCTCGTGCTCGCGGGCACGGGCTCGATCGTCATCGGCTACGACGGCCGCCGTCGCTGGGCGCGCGCCGGCGGTCTCGGCCCGCTCGTGGGCGACGAGGGCTCCGCGTTCTGGCTCGGCCGCGAGTGGCTGCGCACGCGCGCACAACGCGGCGACCTGCGCGCCGTGCTGCGCGCCGTCCACGCGGCCGACGCGGTGGCACGCCTCGCGGCGATCGCGCCTCGCGTCCTGGCGCGGGCGCGGCGGGGCGACGGGCGGGCGCGCGCGATCGCGCGCCGCGGACAGGACGCGCTCGCGGCGCAGGCGCGCCAGGTGGCGAAGGCGCTCGGGCTCCGCCCGCCGGTGGCGGCGAGCTGGGCGGGAAGCGTGCTGGACGACGCGTGGTTCCGCGCGGGGTTGATCCGCGCCATCGCGCGCGCCGGACTCCGGGCGCGCTGGCGCCGCCCGGCCGCGGAGCCGGTCGTCGCGGCGCTGAGACTCGCCGAGCAGTTGCAGGATGCCCCAGGGCCGCGCTGAGCGTCGTCTCGTCCTCACGGTGTGCCCGCGCGAGCCGGGCGTCGTGACCCTGCCGCTCGAGCGCGGCGGCCGCGCCGAGCGCATGAGCGCCGCGATCATCCTCGCCAGGCTCCGCGCGCTCGTCGCCGCGCGTGGCCTCGGCGAGCGAATCCGCTTTTACGAGGGCTGCGCGGGCGGCTGCACGTCGGCCGGGCCGAACGTCAGTGTCGAGCTCTTCCCCGTGACCCCGCCCGGCGAGCGGCCGGATCACGTCGCGATCGGCTGGAGGACGTACGTCTACTCGCTGCCGGCGCTCACCTGCCTCGCCGCGGTCATCGACGAGAACCTCGGCGCCGCGCGAGCACGGCCCAGGCGAGTGGTCCCGAGAGCGCGCCGGCCGCGCCCGCGAGCGTGGTCCGCCAGCCGGCGGTCGCCATGGCGCCGAGCGTGAACAGCGCGGGGAAGACGATGACGAGGATCGCGCCGCCAAAGCCGCCGGGGACGCACCAGGGCCGCGGCAGGTCGGGCTCGACCACGCGCAGCCAGACGAAGGCGGCGAGCTCGACCACGAGAGAGAGCGAGTAGAGCCATACGTTGAGGACGATCAGCTCCTTGAAGGAGAACGCGGCGAAGGCGGCGTAGCACACGGACGAGACCACGACGGCCACCCACGGCGTGCCGAAGCGTGGGTGCACGGCGCCGAGCGCCGCGGGCATGGCACGGTCGAGCGCCAGGACGTAGGGCAGCCGCGAGTTCGTCAGGAGGAGCGACATGAAGAGCCCCGCGGTGCTCACGACCGCGCCGGCCGCGACCGCGTGGCCGAGCCAGTCGCCGCCGACCGCGCGAGCGACGACCGGCAGCACGCCCGTCGTCCACGCGCTCCACTCGAGGGCGCCGCTCGCCAGCGCCACGCCGACCGGCAGCACGTACGACACCGTGAGCACGGGCAGCGCGAGGAGCGCGGCCCACCGGAACGTCCGCTCGGGCGCGCGGACCTCGCCGAGCACCGTGGACGGCATGTCCCAGCCCGAGTAGTTCCACATGACGACGGCGAGGCCGAGGCCGAGGGTCTCGAGCGCCGGCCCCGCCGGCGCCAGCGGCACCCAGGGCGTCACGCGCGCCGCCCCGAGGCCCACGACGAAGAACGCCGCGACCGGCAGAAGCCCGGCGATGGCGAGCACGACCGCGACGTGCCCCGTCGGCCTCACGCCGAGCACGTTCAGACCCGTGAGCGCCACGATGAAGCCGAGCACCACGAGCCAGCGCTCGGGTCCGGTCATGGCCGGGTGCCAGAACTTCACGTACTCGACGAAGAGCGTCGGATAGACGGCCACGTCCACGAAGCTGTCGATCCAGCTCCACCAGCCGACCAGGAAGGCCCAGAAGGGCCCGAACGCGCGGCGCGTCCACGCGACGTACCCGCCCTCGTCGGGCAGGGCGCCGGCGAGCTCGGACATGGCGAGCGCCACGGGGAGGCTCCAGAGGAGCGGCGTGAGCACGAGGAGGATGAGCGTCATTCCGGGGCCGAACGACGGCACCATGTCCTCGATGCCGTAGGGCCCGCCGCTCACGTTGAAGAAGAAGATCGCCGTGAGCGGGATCAGCCCGAGCTCGCGCTTCAGGCCACCGGTCAGATCACGTCCCCTGCGCGGCGGCGATCAGGCCCGGCAGCGCCTTCACCCACTCGTCGATCGGGCGCTCGGCGTCCACGGTGATCTCGAGTTTGCCGTTCGGGAGCTTCCTCACGCGGCCGGGAGAAGCCGGACCGAGTGGAATGACCAGCATCTCGCGGTGGAGGCCGAGCGCGTCGGTCACCGCGAAGATCGCGTCGATCTCCCGCATCGTGACCACCTCAAGCATGGGCGACCTCCTTGGGGCTGCTAGACTAGCCAAGACCATGCCAGAACGCGAGAACCCAAAGATCCGCCTCGGGGTGTCGGCCTGCCTCCTCGGCGAGGCGGTCCGCCACGACGGCGGCCACAAGAAGGACGCTTTCCTGACAGACACGCTGGGGCCATTCGTCGAATGGATCCCGGTGTGCCCCGAGGTCGAGATCGGACTTGGTATACCCCGCGACACCATCCGGCTCGTCGGCGACGCAGAGGCGCCGCGCCTCGTGGTGGAGAAGACGGGCCGGGACCTCACCGAGTCCATGCGGCGCTACGCGGCGGCGAAGACGCGGGAGCTCGAGGCGCTCGGCCTCCACGGGTACGTCTTCAAGCGCGCCTCGCCCACGTGCGGCCTCTTCCGGGTGCGCGTCCACCACCCGAGCGGCATGCGGGCGTCCGGAGGCCGGGGGCTCTACGCCCGCGCGCTCGTCGAGCGCTTCCCGACGCTTCCGGTCGAGGAGGAAGGGCGACTCACGGACGCGGCGATCCGCGAGAATTTCATCGAGCGCGTCTTCGCGGCGGCGCGCTGGCGCGCGTTCCTCGAGGCGAAGCCGCGGCCGCGCGACCTCGTGGCCTTCCACGCCGCGCAGAAGTTCGCGGTCCTCGCCCACAGCCCCGCGCATTACGCGCGGCTGGGGCGCCTCGTCGCCGGAGCCGGGTCGCGCGTGCCGCGCGCCGCGCACCCAGCGGGCCGGGCGCCCGGCACCCGGTACGGCGACTACGGCGCGCTCTTCATGGAGGCCCTGGCCGTCCGCGCGACGCGGGCGCGGCACACGAACGTGCTCCAGCACCTGGCCGGCTTCTTCAAGCGCGCGCTCGACGCGCCGTCGCGCGCGGCGCTTGGCGAGGTCATCCAGGAGTATCGCCGCGGGCTCGTGCCGCTCGTCGTGCCGCTGACGCTCGTGAAGCACTACGTGCGGCGCTTCGAGCTCGCGTATCTCGCCGATCAGGTCTATCTCAATCCGCATCCGAAGGAGCTGATGCTCCGAAACCACGTGTAGCTCCCGATGAGGTAGGATGATCCATGGCCTACGACTACCGCCGCTACTTCAGCGAGATCGCGTTGACCCACGACCTCACGACCCTGCCGGCCGAGCGCCGATGGAATCTCGACGCTCCGGGGCGCGACGTGCAGCCCCACGAGATCGTCCTCTATCTCGGCTGCAACGTCCTCCGCACCTCGCACATGGTCCGGACGATCACCGCGATCTTCGACCGGCTCGGACTGGACTACGTCGCCGTCGGCGGCCCAACGTACTGCTGCGGCATCCAGCATCACAAGAACGGCGACGAGGCGGCGGCAGACGGCATGAGCCACCGCACCCTCGAGCTCTTCGGCCGCTACCGGCCGAAGGAAATCGTCATGTGGTGCCCGTCCTGCATCTATTTTTACGACGAGGTCCAGCAGCTCCAGTTGCCGGTCCCGTCCCGCCACGCCACCGAGTTCCTCGTCGACCAGCTCCCGAAGCTCACGTTCTCCCGCGAAGTGCGGGCGCGCGTGGCGCTCCACTATCACGCCCAGAGCGAGCCACGCCGCCGCGAGGGGCTGGCCGGACGGCGGCTGCTCGAGGCGGTGCCGGGGCTCAGCTACGTGGGGGTCGAGCCGGAGCCGCGCTTCGGCCGCCTCTGCACGGCAGACGTCCAGCGGCAGCTCGGGCTCGACGTATGGAACCGCCTGGTGCTCGACGAGATCGATCGCGCGCGCGCCGCGGGCGCCGACACCCTCGCGACGATTTATCACGGCTGCCAGCGACTCATCTGTGGCTTCGAGGCCGAGCGCCCGATCACGATCGAGCACTACCTCTCGGTGTTCGCGCGCGGCCTCGGCATCGAATTCGAGGACAAGTACAAGACGTACCGGCTCTGGCAGGATCCCGAGCGCATTCTGGCCGAGACGACGCCCTGCCAGCAGGCGAACAACGTCAACCCGGCGCGCGCCCGGGAGTTCGTCGAGCAGACGTTCGGTCGCCCCGCGGCTCCGCCGGCCTCCGGCGACTCTCCGCCCTCGTAGCTCGCCAGTCGACGGCGTCAGGTCGCGCTGACGCCGAGCGCCCGCGCGGCGGCGTCCTCCCCCGATCGCACGCAGTCGGCGATGCCGACGCCGCGATACGCGCCGCCCGCGAGTCCGAGACCGGGCAGCGCGGCGACGCGGCGCTCGATCGTCTCGACGCGCGCCAGGTGGCCGACGCGGTATTGCGGCATCGCCGCTGGCCAGCGATGAAGGCGCGTGAGGACCGGCTCCGCCGTAATGCCCATCGCCTGGCGTAGCTCGTCGCGCGCCCTTTCGACCAGCGCGGCGTCATCGAGCTCGAGGATCGCCTCCTCGAGCGCGCCACCCACGAAGCAACGCAGCAGCACGTGGCCTTCGGGCGCGCGCCCGGGATACTTCACGCTCGAGAACGTGCACGCGAGGAGTGCGCGGCGCTCCGTCCGCGGCACGACGAAACCGAAGCCGTCGAGCGCGTGCGGGACGTCGGCGCGGCGGTAGCCGAGGGCGACCGTCGCGGACGAGGCATACGGGATCTTGCCGAGGAGCGTCGCGAGCGTCGGGTCCACGTTGCGCAGCAGGCGATCGGCGACGTGGCTCTCGGTCGTCACGATCACGCGGTCGGCCTCGATCGGCCCGCCGGCGTCGGTTGCCACGCTCCAGCCCTCGCCCCTGCGCTCGATCCCGGTCACGCGGCGCTTCACGAGCACGGCGCCGACGGGGAGCCGCGAGGCGAGCGTCGTGATCATCTCCTCCATCCCGTCCTTGAACGTGACGAAGAGGCTCCAGCGCGCGCCACTCGTCCCCGCCTGCGGCGTCGTCCGGCTCGCGCGCCAGAGGGCGAGGACGATCGAGCGCTCGCGCTTCTCCAGCTCGAGGAAGCGCGGCATCGTCGCCGCGAGGGAGAGGTCGTCCGGGTCGGCCGTATAGATGCCGGCGACGAGCGGCTGGGCGACGCGCTCGAGCGCCTCCCGGCCGAGCCGGCGCCGCACGAACGCGCCGAGGCTCTCGTCGTCGGCCCCGCCGCGGGGCAGGACGAGATCGAGCGCCATCCGGAGCTTGCCGGGCCAGGAGAAGAGGGACGATCCGAGGAACGGGAGGAACTGCGTCGGCGCCAGAAGCTGGAAGCCGTCAGGGAGCGGGTGCAGCCGGCCCGCGCGCCAGACAAAGACTTTTCTGAAATGGTCGTCGGTGCGCGCGAGACGGCCATCGACGCCGAGTCGCTGGCAGAGCGCCAGCGCCCAGGGTTTCTCCGAGAGGAACGAGTCGGGGCCCGCCTCGACGAGGAAGCCACCGGTGCGCTCCGTCGCGATCGTCCCGCCGAGCCGATCGCGCGCCTCGAGTAGCGTGAGCTCGAGGGCGATCTTCCGCTCGCGAGCCAGCTCGACGGCGCGGTGAGCCGCGGCGAGCCCCGTGATGCCACCACCCACGACGGCGAGCTTCACGCCGCGCTCCGCACCAGATCCGCCAGCATGGCGATGAACGCGGGATGGTCGTTGAGGGTCCAGGCGCGGTGGACTGTCAGTCCCCGATCCGCAGCGAGCGCGCGCGCCTCGACGTCGAGGTCGTAGAGCACCTCGACGTGGTCGCAGACGAAGCCGATCGGCACGACCACCGCGTGCCGCTCACCGTCCGCCGCTAGCCGTTTGAGCGTCTCGCCGACGTCGGGCTCGAGCCAGGGGTCGCGCGGGTTCCCGCTCCGGCTCTGGTAGGCGATGCTCCAGCGCGGGTGGCCGAGCCGCGCGGCGACGGCGCGCACCGCCGTCGTGAGATCGGCGACGTAGGGTGAGGCGTCCGCCATCGGCACGGGAACGCTGTGGGCCGTGAACACGAGCGGCGTCCACGCGCGGCTCGCCTCCGGAATCTCGGAGAACGCCGCGCGAGCCCGGTCCGCCACCGCCTCGATGAATTTCGGGTGCTCGAACCACGGCGGCGCAAAGACGACCTCGGGCGCGCCCGGGACCTTCGCGCGCGCGTCGGTGACGTCCTGCTGGTACCGCTCCCAGGACGCCTCGGAGCGGAACGACGAGAGGATGATTCCGAGCGCACGCTTCAGGCCCTTCCCGGCCATCGCCACGAGCGTTTCATGGAGAAACGGGTGCCAGTTGCGCATGCCGACGAAGACGGGAAGCGCGGGGCCAGCCGTCGCCAGCGCGCGCTCGAGGGCGCGCGCCTGGGCGAGTGTCAGCTCGTTCAGGGGCGAGCGACCGCCGGGCATCCGCTCGTAGTGGTGCGCGACTTCTTCCAGACGTTCGGGTGGGATGCGCCGCCCGCGGCCGACGATCTCGAGGAAGGGCCGGATCTCCTGGGACGCCGTCGGCCCGCCGAAGGCGACGAGCAGAACGGAGTCGAAGGCCGTCACCGTCGGATTCACTATGACCTTCGGTCAGAGAGCTCGTGGACCATGTCCACGAGCGCGCGCACGTGTTCGACCGGGGTCTCCTGCAGCACCCCGTGGCCTAGGTTGAAGATGTGTCCGGGCCGGCCGCCGGCGCGGTCGAGGATGTCCTTCACGCGCTGGCGGATGTAGGGCGGCTTCGCGAGCAGCACCGCGGGGTCGAGGTTCCCCTGCACGGCGACGTCGTGGCCGACGGCCGACCAT